>JAIIAN010000292.1 GCA_022717655.1 Bacillota bacterium
TAATTTTTCCAAGGGTTTATTGATGACGGCCCTCATTACCGGTAGTGTAATATGGGGGGGCACAAACGTATTTGCTGAAGAGCTGCAGGAGTATACGCTTGATCAGATGGTAGTTACTGCAACAAGAACAGAAAAAAAGGATTTGGATATTCCGGCTGTTGTTGAGGTTTATTCTGAAGAACAGATTGAAAAAAGCAGTGCTGCCAATGCTTACGATGTATTACAAAATACGTTAGGGGTTAATACACAATCTCAAGGTTTCAATGGTACTGGTATGGGTACAATGACAAGTAAGGTTATGATTCGTGCCGTTGAAAAGGGTACTTTGGTTTTGGTGAATGGTGTTCCTATGAACCAAGATGGCAAATATAACTTGGAAGATATTCCTACAGAGTCTATTGAAAAAATTGAAGTTGTAAAGGGTGGCGGTTCTGTTTTATATGGCAGTGAAGCTACTGGTGGTGTAATTAACATTATTACTAAAAAAACAATGAGCAATACTGTTAAAGTGGCAGCAGGCAATTTTGGCAGACAACGCTATAATGTGAGTGCTGGTGCAGATAAGTTTAATGTCGTTGCTGGATACGAGCATAGAGGGTTTGCTGATAAAATGAGTGGTCCGAGTCCTACTTCGACGTCCAGATCCATGTATGATTATGGTAAAGGTGAAAGAAAAAGCATTTTGTGGGATTGGAAGATGTTGGATGGTTTAACTTTTACTCATAGCTATTCCAATAACAAGCATCAATATTGGCAAAAGAACTATGATACAAAAGTTAGAACGCAAAACAATTATTATGAAGATACCGACAATATGTTTTTGTTACAGTATGATAAAGATGGCTTGAAAGCTAATTTGTCATATGGTACTCAAGAAAAATCCTATGATCAAGCTCGATTCACTAATGGTGTATTAGGAACTACTACACCTTATTCTTCAAGAAAAGGGCATAATACGAACTTTGATATTCAAAAGCAATTCGAATTAGGCGACAATACACTTTTGATTGGCGCAACATATCAAAAAGAGGATATGGATGCCTATGCTTCTAAGGTAACCTATCCTGGCAGCAGGAAAACTTTCAAAGCTAATTCTAATTATCAGAGAGATAACTACTCATTATATGCATCTTATGATTGGCACTTAACAGATAAGTCTAATTTGATTTTTAACGCACGCCAAACTTGGGCATGTGGTTCTGATGGTTCTCAGACAAATCTTGATAAAAATATTACCACAAATGTTTCAGCACAAAATATGAATAAGTTTACTCCTGAGATTCAATATGTATTGAACTTGACCGAGGATAGCAGTTTTTACGCTAAAGCTGGTAAATCTTTCAGATTGCCGAATTTAACGCAGATTTTTGGTACTGGTAATATTAATCCTGGTTTAGACTTAAGACCTGAACAAGGTACACATTATGAGGTTGGTTATAAGGCTAATATAGGTAAAGGTAATTTGCGTTTCGCATTATTCAATTTTAAAATAAAAGACTCTATTGATGCTGACGTAAAATACGATAATGCCGGTACTATCGAAGAAGTAAATTACTTCAACGAAGATGTGAAAAATACTGGCGTAGAATTATCTTACGCAATGAAACACGATGATAACTGGAGTACTCGTTGGGGAGCTACTTACCAGAATCCTAAGGCACAGAATAAACACACTTATGGTGATATGGGTTGGCATCATATCTACAACAATTATCAGTTACAAGGTGCTGTAGATTATGCATTTAGTAAATTTACTGCTAGTATGTCTGTAAATTTTGTGGGTGATAGAGTTTCTACAAGAGCGGCGTTTGATAAACCACAACGTGAACTCAAACCACAGTGCTTTACTGATTTGCATTTCACTTATGCCCCTGAGAAAAATCAAAAGGCATTTTTACACATTAATAATTTGTTTGATAGACTTGACATTACTACAAATAGTACAGCTAACTATTATTCCTTAGGCCGTAACTTCATGGTTGGCTATGAATACAGCTTCTAACATTTAACTCTACGGCGGCGCAAATGCGCCGCCACTTTTATATAGCTTTTTCTGAACTTGCAGATATGCTATAATACGTATGAAAGGATAGTGCTTTATATGATTTATCCATATTTGACATTAAATGATGGAACTGAATATGCGCATTCGGAAATGAAAGCGGACGGTACTGTTTTAGTATACGTGGAAACACCTGATGCAGAAGATGGATTTCACAGCCTTTTATGCGTTTTACCGAAATACGAAATCAAAGATGTAATTGGCTATACAAAAGATGAACAGGAGAAAATTTTAGCAAGAATCAAAAAAATGCTCATTTGATAATTAAATATTCGCAAAGGGGTGCAAAATGAAAAAGATAACACTTTTAATCTGCCTGATGCTCTGCGGTCTTTTTGTTGTTGGCGGAGCAACTGCCAGCGCCGCAGGCAAGAAGCCTATGGATAAGGAAAAGGCAGTGAACGGCCTGCATGACAGCTTTCTCTTTGACAAGGAAGAGCTTGGCGAGCTTTTTGACAGCGGCATCAGCTATATGGAGCTGAAAAAGCTCTGCCTGCATGCCTATGCAGCGAAAAAGCCGGTGAAGGAGGTGGCGCAGCTGCGCGATAAATACGTGTGGACGCGCGTTGATTATCTGCTGGGGCTGACGCCGGAAAAGCTGGCGCGTGCCGAGCATGAGTACAAGGTTGACCGCATTCACCGTTTGTTTGGCCTGGATAAAAAGCTGGTAGACAAGTACATGCGCATGGGTTACGCTTCGCATCAGGTGAAGCGCGCAATGTTCCTGGCACGCCACTGCGACAAGAGCGTGGAGGAGCTGCTGGCGATGAAAACACGACAGCAAAAATGGGGCGACATCTGCGAGCAGCTGGGACTGCCACGTGATGCGTGTATGAAATAGTAAGTTTTTACCTGAAGCCTTGGGGCGGTGCGAGTGCGCCGCCTTTTTATTTGTAAAAGAAATTTTTAACTCCAAAGTTTTTCGCCTGCAGAAGAAA
>JAIIAN010000293.1 GCA_022717655.1 Bacillota bacterium
ATCTGGAGATAAAATAGCAGTTGGCATTTCTGGAGGAAAAGATAGTCTTACTCTGCTTTATGCCTTAAATGCCTTAAAACGATTTTATCCCAATCCCTTTACCATAGAAGCAATTACCGTTGATTTAGGTCATCCTGGCTTTGACCTTACCAAGATAAAAGCACTCTGTAGTGAGCTGAATGTGCCTTATACGGTTGTACACACAGAAATTGCTCAGATTATTTTTCATGAACGGAAAGAATCCAATCCCTGTTCTCTATGCGCAAAAATGCGAAAAGGTGCTTTAAATGACGCAGCTAAAAAAGCAGGCTGTAACAAAATTGCTTATGCTCATCATAAAGATGATGTCATTGAAACCATGTTATTATCCTTGCTTTTTGAAGGCCGTTTCCACACATTTTCTCCGAAAACTCATCTTGACCGAACAGACCTTACTGTAATCCGTCCTTTACTTTTTGTAAATGAAGCAGATGTAATTGGTTTTAAAAATAAATATCACCTTAAAGTGGAAAAAAGTCCCTGTCCGGTAGATGGTTATACCAAACGCCAATATGTAAAAGATTTAATTCGTACTTTAAATCACGAACATCCTGGTGTAAAAGAACGGATGTTCACCGCTATTTTAAATGGAAATTTAGATGGATGGGAAAGCTTTCTAAAGTGAAAAACGGAGTCGAGAGAAAATATTTTTCCCTTGACTCCATTTTTATTTTACCACTTATTTCACTTCACGATTATTTTTTGCCAGACGTTCTTCCTGAATCTCAATTGCTTTTTTAATCATTTGAACACAGCCGTCAATTCCTAATACTCCGCTGTCCAGACTCAGATTATAGCTTGCTGCATCGCCCCATTTTTTACTTGTATAATAGTTATAATAACTTGCACGGCGTTTATCTGTTTTCTGAATTCGGTCTTTTGCTGTTGCATCTGTCAACTCATTTTTTCGTGCTACACGACGGATTCTTTTTTCTAAATCTGCATGAATAAATACACTCAATGTATTATCAAACTCTGATAATGCATAATCTGCGCATCTTCCTACAATAACACAAGGTCCTTCTTTTGCAATCTTTTTGATGGTATCAAACTGAGCTAAAAACACCTTATGATTAATCGGCATATCTGCAAATGCCGCTGAAGAATATCCAAAGGAGTATGTATCCATTACCAGAGAATACAGGAAACTATTTGTAGGTTTTTCATCATTATTTTCAAATAATTCCTGACATAATCCACTGTCTTTTGCTGCACGTTCCAAAAGTTCTTTATCATAGCATTTGATTCCAAGTTCTTCCGCCAACTGCAATCCTACTTCTTTACCACCACTTCCGAGCTGTCTTCCGATTGTAATAACTGTATGATTCGTCATATTCATGCACTCCTCTCCATTGATGCTTCTTGATGTTTCTGATTATATTTATTATAATCTATTTTTTTCATTTTGTATATAAAATTTGCATAAATTATAGGAGTTTTTTTTGTAATTTTTCAAAATATTGTGGAAGAGGTGCTGTAAATTCCAGATACTCCTTTGTGACAGGATGCACAAAACCAAGTATCATTGCATGCAGAGTCTGCCCCTCCAGATTTGGAAATGGGCATTTTTTCGGTCCATATACGGTATCTCCCACTAAAGGATGCCCAATACTGCTCATATGAACACGAATTTGATGCGTTCTTCCAGTTTCCAGCCGACATTCAATATAACTGTAATTTTTATAATGCTCTAACACTTTATAATGCGTTACCGCCGGTTTTCCGTTTTTGGGATTAATTGCCATCTTTTTTCGTTCGGTCGGATGACGTCCAATTGCACCCTCTATTGTTCCCTCTTCTTCTTTTAAATTTCCATGCACAATTGCACGATACCGTCTGGTAATACTATGTTCTTTTAACTGCTGTGCTAAATCTCTGTGTGCCAAATCTGTCTTACACACCAATAACGCTCCTGTTGTATCCTTATCAATGCGATGAACGATTCCTGGTCTTAATACTCCGTTAATTCCGGAAAGATTCCCCTTACAATGATATAACATCGCATTTACTAACGTTCCACTGTAATGCCCTGCACTTGGATGTACCACCATTCCTTTTGGTTTATCTACCACTAAAAGCTGGTCATCCTCATACAAAATCGATAACGGAATGTTCTCTGGCTCAATATCTGGTTCTTTATTATTCGGAATCAGAACTGTAATCTCTTCTTCTTCGGAAAGCAGGTAACTGCTTTTCACTGCTTTCTCTCCGATTGTCACATTTCCCTCTTTTAACTGCTTTTGTAAAAATGAACGGGAATAATCCGAAAGTTCCAATGCCAGATATTTATCAATTCGTTGTCCTTCTGCCGATGCATCTGCCTGTAAGCAAAGTTTTTTCATTTATCGTTTTCCCCTCTTTTTGGACTTAAAAATGTAAAATCATCCTCGTCTTTGTAATAGAAAAGCACCAATCCTAATAATGCAATCATTGAAACAGTCACATAAATATCAGCCACATTAAAGACTGGAAAATCAATTAGGGAAAAATAAATAAAATCCACCACATATTTCAAACGGATTCGGTCTATCAAATTTCCCAAAGCTCCTGCCGTCAAAAAAAAGCAAAGAATACGAATTGGCAGATATTTTTTAGTCGTTGGCATATTCCATAATACATATAAAATAAACGCAAGAATCACAACCGTCAGAATAAAAAAAGCGCCCTGTCGATTTTGAAACACTCCAAATGCAGCCCCACGATTTTCCAGATAATGCAAAGACAACACTCCATCAATTAACGAAACGTCTGATTGATTTTGTAAATGTACAACTGCAAGATGCTTTGTCCACTGGTCTAACACGGTTAAGAAGAACATTGACAGAATTAGCTGCAAATAAATAACACCTCTTGTTTTTTTCATCACTTTTCTTCTCCTGATTTTTCTAAAATCACTTCAATTGCCTCTTTCATTTCTTCATCCGTTACTGCCTTATCGATATAAGCA
>JAIIAN010000045.1 GCA_022717655.1 Bacillota bacterium
CACAGGGCACACCACATTATCCTGTAAAAGGCAAAAATGATTATCCTATCAGCAACAGAGAGTAATACCGCAGCGTAGCTCTGTTGCTGTTCTTTTTTGTCATTTCTGCCCCGGTCACACAGGATTCTGACTCAGATAAAATGAGGCGTAAATAAGCAATGTGATATCGGCAAAAGCTGTAAAAATCCACGTTGAATTTTACAGCTTTCTGTATCTACTAGAAGTAGATGAAACATCACTGCGTGAGTTTGCTGCGAAACTACAAGGGCATGGGTAACACTGCGAAACGTTGATATTTCCTGGTGTTGCAGGGTGTGAGGGATGCTTTGGATGATGCTGCGAAAGTGACATTGCGATAGTGTTGCTGTGTAAGATGATACTGTTATATGGGACGCGATAGAAGTTGGGTTGTCAGGATTACCACTGTGGAATTGCGCTGCAGTGCCGGAGGGTTTTGCTGTGTGGATTGGCTGTGTGGCTTTGCTGTGTGGATTTGCAGTGTGGTTTTGCAGTGTGGCTTTGCTGTGGGATGTGAGGATAGTGAGGATACTGGATTTTGCCCTTTGAGGATAATGTGGTGTGCCCCGGAACATAGTATATTTTCAATATGCCGTTTTTGGGAAAAGCGGCAACTGCCTGCAAACCCAGTAAAATCAAGGGTTACAGCGATTCTATGATTTTTCCCCAAAATAAAAAATTTCCCCCAAATCTTGTTTTTGGGGATTTTTTTATGTTTTTGGGAACATTTTTGGGAAATCGGCGGGGGCGGTGTTTCCCTTCCCAAACGGGGAGGAATGGCGAAAATAAATATTCATTTACAGAAATTGGGAAATTGGTTTTTTACTCAAATCTATTTCCTGATTTTTTTTAATAGCATAAAAATAGATTTTCTAAAAATCCTAATTTCCCAATACTTCGTCTTTTTTCTCTTCCAGCATTTTTATATATTTTCTAACTGTACCTCTGTTTAGTCCGGTTATCCGTGCAAGCTCCGACTGGTTGATTTTGTGCTTTTCGTAAAGTGGATAACTTTTCATGAAACGCTGGGGGATATCTGCAACGGTCGTGTGGGGACGTCCGATGACTTTCCCCTTGGCGGTGGCATTTCGCATTCCTGAGGTGACACGTTCGGAAATCATATTCAGAAATATCCATCGGCGGAGCATTAAGGAACTGCACAGTTGGAAGGAAGCTTCCCATCATCTCCCGCAGGGGGCACAGGATAGCAGGGCTTACTCTTGGTGTATTAAGCATGGCCTGTGTGTAAAGCGTTTCCTCATCGATACCCCACGTTTGAAGAAGCGTGTTTGTCACCGTGACAGTACCTGAAAAATCCAACGCATCCTTCAGATGCAGTGCATAGACGATTGCCAAATCCTGTATCATACGATGCGGGATATCCTGTAACATCTCGCGGTTTTTCTCTTCGTTTATCAGCTTTATAAAGAGCCGGTCTTTTGCATTGACAAACGATGACAGGACGTTTTGCATTGGCGTAGTGTCATTTGTGCATGCTTCCTCATACGCATCCATGACCTTCTGAATGAGCTGTGCTTCCCTGTGTATCTCAAATACCTCTGTCATAACCTTTAAAATCTCCGGTGGCTTCTGAAGTAGCTGCAGGTCAGGATATAGTTTTGCAGGTGATTTCACAACGCGTGGTACGCCTTCATCATCAAGCCTTAGGCGGGCATTCACTATTCGCATTTTTGGTTCCTCCTTAACTTGAAAAATGGCAGAAGTCTTATATAAGCTCCTGCCAACAGTAAGATACTCCATACGGAGTCGGGTGCATTTCGCTGCAAAAGGGCACCCGCACCTTTCCTATGAGATGCTTTCGTCATCGAAATCACATTGCTCATAGTCGAGCTCGTACAATAACAGCCCATAATTTCTCGCAACATTCCATGCGATTTTGCGCAGTTCTTTTATCTTATCGATGTCACAGTCCTCAAGCTTTACCAGAAGACGGTTTTTTGGCTTCTCCAATGGATGCACGGTCTGTTGTACGGGAACCGCCTGCATTTTTCGGATGACCGATAAGAGAGCGCACATGTTCTTTCGTTTGCTGGAACGCTTGGTCTCGAGGAACAGATGAATCACTGCAGCCTCCGTAAAAATCTGCGCCTGTTTAATTGTCAGATAGTCGTAACAGGCATTTAAACCGGGACCATATTTCCCCATGAAACCTTTCGTCTCAAAAGGCTCAAACATCGCCTCTGCAAAAAGGTGAATGGAAACCTCATCTTCATGGACCTCTTCCAGTGATATCGCACCCAGTTTTTCTTTTTCAACGGGTTCCATCACCATTCTTTCTGCAGGGGTTCTTGGCTGGATGCGACAGCGGTTGCCGACAATCTCATCTACGACAAAATCATCCCTGTAATCCACACGGTATTCACATACTTCTTTTCTATCCGCCAGATGATAGAGCGGTTCTTTTAATACCTTCACCATCTCACTTTCCAAGCCCCTTGCACCGATGCCACGGTCTGAAATATGCTTAGCCATGTGCGCCGCAGCGTCCAGTGTCATGGATACCTGTACCCCCTCTTCTTTCTGTAGTAGATGATTCAACTCAAACACCGGGGAAATCTCGGACTTTAAGAGAATGTTCTCATAATCGCCTGCGGTAAGTTCATTCATGACTGTAAGGATGGGAAAGCGTCCAAGGAGCTGTTCACTTACCCCATAGGCGTGTAAATCGTCGGTGGTCACATTCCTTAAGATGTTGCTATCTGACAGGGCACTTTCCCTGTCCTCTGAAAAAAATCCAAGCCGTTTGGGTGCCATTCTTTCTTTGATTATCTCATCTAATCCGTCAAAGGCGCCAATGGCAATGAAAAGGATGTTGTCGGTAGATAACGTCATCCGTTTCTCTCCCTCGCCAAGGGATATTTCCGTACCTTCGATAAACTTGAGCAGATTCGCAACAGGAGAGAAGGTTCTGTCCTTTGCGCGCGGTTCAAACACCTTGTCAATCTCATCCAGAACAACGATGGCAAACTCATCGGCTTCCTCCAGCGTTTTATTCCTCTTTAGGGTTGCTTTGGCAATGTCATAGACGATGTCGGAAACCTGTTTGCCTTTCCAGCCTGCCCCTCTAAGCTCGCTGGCATCCTCAACGACCAGCGTCATGCCGAGGATATCTGCGGCGGCCTTGATGGCAGAAGTCTTTCCCATGCCGGATTTGCCGAGTACAAAGAGATTGTATTTTGGTCTGCTTATCTTCTTTCCGGTACGAAGGAAGTACTGCCTCCTTTCGTTGTGCAGCCAGATACAGGTGGACAGGTCGTGCAGATACACGTCCTGCCCAATGATTTTCTTTTTCAGTTCCTGTTCCAGTAGAGCAGGAGTATAACAGCCTATCTTTAGTGAAACGGAAGTTCTTCGGACTGGCCGTTTGCAGCTTCTCCCTGTTTCCGTGACTCTGTAAACTCCTGTCGTTCCACAACGATTTCTGTTGTGTAAATGGTCTTTCCGTCTTTATCTGTGTAACTGCCGGTTGCAATCCTGCCACTTACAGCAACCTTGATTCCTTTGAAGAAGTAACTCTCTGCGAACTCAGCCGCCTTTCCAAATGCGACACAGCGCACATAGGCAACCTCATTTTTCTCTTTGCTGTAGCGGTTAATCGCCAGTGTATAATGGGTCACGTCAACCTGCCCGTCTGCCTCCGGGTATTTCGTCTCCGGGTCACGTACCAGTCTTCCAATCAAATTTACATTATTCATATGTTTGTCCTCACTTTCGTAATTGTCATCGGGATCTTACTTACACTTACACACCCGCATCTTTTTTCTCACGTTTTATAGTTTAAAGATAAGTGGGAAGCAGTCCCACGTTGCGAAGCAAGGGCATAAGAGGGGGGAGTGTCGGCTGTGCCGACCGCAATGGAGCAAAGCGCAATTGCGTCACGACCCCTTATGCCCTTTTTTCTTTTTGGGCAGTATCAGAGGCATTCATTATGCCGATATACTGCAAAGCCTGATTTATCAGGCTTTTTTCCGTGTTCACATCGAAAAGAAATATGCCCCTTTTTTGTGTTCAAAATGAACACTTCGTCACACCGCACCCAAAGGCCTAGTATTTTGGCGGTGTGTGGCACTCACGTTTGTACAATTCGAAAGCACCCCATGACGCAGTTTGTACCTTTGAAATCTTGCGGCTTTTCTGTAAAAGAAATACGCCCCGTATGGAAGTCCATATCGGGGCGTATTACCAACAATTTTCTTGTAAATGTTCACAAAATCGGTGTTGCGAAAAGCTGTTGGTAAATCATTATCTTCCAGATACGCATTAAATGTGTCGATTTCTTCGTCAGATAAGATGTTTGTTGTCTTATCTGTCGTTTCAACAATGTCGCCACAAGATTGCAGTGTGTGGAATAATTTTTCATCTGCAATAATATAACGGAATGATGTATCACAGTGAGGGCAAGTGTGAATGATGTTGCGACGAATGTGAATGATATTGGATTGTTTGTGTTTTTCAAATAATAGATGGTGACAACAGGAACATTCAAGCCATGATGTGTTAAGTGGGTTTAAAATGGATGATGGCATAATAAATGATTTGTCGTATAATAAAAATTTGTGCATAATATGAATCCTTTCTGTGCAAATTGTCATATCTGCACTCGCATGTGTGTATTTTCGTGTAAACGTGAAAAAAAAGAAACAGCTACCGGATAAGGTCGGTAACTGTTTCTTTTCTTGTAATCACCATCTGCAGTCACATTAAGAGGATGCTCTTGCAGATTCTGGATGCTGAAAAAATAATCTTCAATGTAATTTTGATACGCATTTTCACCCGGCGGCGTTCATCGCCGCCTGTTTTTTCTCATGTTTTTATAATTTTATGTTAAGTGTAAAAGCGAAAAGTGCTGAAACAAAAAAGTCCCGCCCCTATGCAGGGACGGGCTTATATAAAGGATTGATTGAGATAATGGCTTATTTTTCTACTGTCTTATGACAATGCTTGCATTCATCATAAGCCTTTTTGTCAACGACATAGACTGTCTTTGTCACAGCGTCATGATGAATCTTGACTTCAACAGAATCTGAATAGTAGTTACAGCATTTTGTATCAGGATTTTCACGTCTAGCGAAGATTGAGTGTCTACACCAGTCGTTTACAGTTTTAAACGGTTCACCACAACCATTACAGATGTAACGTGGTTCCCATACTGTTTCATCATATGCGTCTTTCACAACGACTGTTTCGTTGTGACCTTCTTCTTTATGGTGAAGCCAGTCATGGTCAACCATTGGAATGCTTTCCGTCTTTGTAGCATCACAGTCTGTACAAGTGTAAGTCTTTACGCCTTCTGTTGTACAAGTAGCTGGTGTAGTAACTACACCATCATCATAATGATGACCAGTAGCTTTGATACTCTCTGTGTAAGTATCACCACAGTCTGGACAAGTGTAAGTCTTGATACCTTCTTCTGTGCAAGTAGGTTCTTTTGTCACGATACCATCATCGTAATGATGACCTGTTGGTGCGATTTCTTCTGTCTTTGTCTTATGACAGATAGTACATGTGTAGGTCTTGATACCTGCTTCTGTACAAGTAGGTGCTTTTGTAACGACACCGTTGTCATAGACGTGAGCGTCTGTGGTTGGAATGCTTTCGGTGTATGTCTTACCACATGTCTTACATGTAAATGTCTTTACACCTTCTTCGTAGCAAGTAGGCTCTTTCGTAACGACACCTTCGTCGTAAGAGTGACCAAGTGCTTTGATTTCTTCTGTGTAAGTGTCACCACATGTTTTACATGTGAATGTTTTTACACCAGCTGTTTCACAAGTTGGCTGTGTTGTGATAACACCTTCATTGTAAGCGTGACCAAGTGCATCGATATCTTCGGTATGCGTATCTCCACAAACGGTACATGTGTAAGTCTTTACACCTTTCTCTGTACATGTTGGCTTTTTTGTTACGACACCGTTATCGTAAGTGTGGTTACCAGTTGCAGGAATGACTTCTGTTTTGGTTTCACCACAAGTCTTGCAAGTGAAGGTCTTGACACCGTCTTTACCACAAGTAGCTGGTGTTGTGATAACACCGTCGTTGTAATTGTGACCAAGTGGTGTAATTTCTTCGGTGTGTGTATCACCGCACACTTTACATGTGAAAGTCTTCACACCTGATTCTTCGCAAGTAGGATTCTTTGTGATGACTGATTCATAATCATGACCTTTGGCTGGAATGACCTCTGTGTAAGTTTCCCCACAGGTCTTGCAGGTAAAGGTCTTGACACCGTCCGTAGCACAGGTAGCTGGTGTGGTGATGATGCCGTTATCCCCATTATGCTGTCCTCTGGTCTCTACCCGGAGACCAGAAGCATTCACATAGTAGATTCCTACCCACTTGCTTGTCGCCATGGCTCCACTGGATTCTACATAGTAATTGCCAACCCATTGTTTAGCTGCCATAGCGCCGGAAGAGTTCATGTAGTACCAAGCTCCACCGATTTTTTTCCAACCAGTGACCATAGCACCAGAGGAGTTTAGGTAATACCACGTACCACCAATTTTTTTCCAACCAGTCGCCATGTAGCCGTTACTATTAAACCAGTACCAAGTACCACCGATAGATTTCCATTGGTTTGCCGGATAAGAACCATTGTTCTCACGCCACCACCAGCCAGTGTTATTATGTACCCAGTTAGCGGCAGATACAGGCTGTGCAAGAGTTGTAATAGCTACCGCAACTGCAAGAGCAGACTTTAATAGTCTTTTCAGTTTTTGATTTTTCAATTTGCATACCCCTTTCTTGTTTCTAATTTACAACATTAAATTCCATGTTTTTCATTTTAAACGTGAGGTTTAAAAATGTCAACATACAATAGTCATTATGATTACTGCACCATCTTCCGGATAATGCACCTGCATCCTGCTTATCATACAATCAAAAAAGAAAGGATGTAGACTGTATGATAGCGGAACGTATAAAAATGTTAAGAGAGAATCAACATCTGTCCCAGATTGCCTTATCCAAACGATTAGGAGTTACAAGAAGCAGTATTAACGCATGGGAGATGGGAATATCAACCCCATCGACCACCTATCTTGTAGAGTTATCCCAGATATTCCACGTATCGGTGGATTACCTGCTCGGTCTTGATAAGAATACAAGCCTTGATATCACAGGGCTTGACACGGAGCAGGTACGGATTCTCACTGATCTTGCGGAACATTTTCGTAAAGAGAAGAAAGTCAAATAGTATGCAGGACAATAACATTATTATAGCATAGATAATAGTATTATTGTCCTATTTTTATTATAATAATGCAGCATCAAAACTCGTCTTTATAGCATCGGTCATTGCGATATAGCCGTGCAGCGTATACATGCCGCCTTCCCGCAGGCGGATATCCCTGCCATATCCTTCGTAATCAAGATAATTTCTAAGGGTGCCCAAATCATTCAGGCTTTCGGTAAACAACCCGCTGTTTTCCGCGTATTCATAGCCTAAGTCATAATCACTATTGACATTATCCAGAAAGAGAAAGCTGTCGGAACTGCGTATGAGGTTTACCAGTTCGCCGGTGCTGTATGCTGCGGTTCCATATTCAAGCATCGACTCAAACTTTTCTATCGAGCAGTCCATCGTTGCAATCTCGTTTGCAAGAGCATCAAGAAGCGTAATGTTATCGTATTCAAAAAAGCACCGTGTCAGTCCGATGATACAGGAGTCAAAATCAGCAAAGAAGTATTCCTGATTCCCTATGTCATCGATTTTGATTTCAGATAAGATTTTACGTATCTCACTATTTAGATTCTCCTTGCTGCACTTGAGTGGAAAAGAAATCCATTTCCCGCAGCAGGTACCGGAATTATAAAGTCCAAGATTCGCAATGTATGCCCGAAACACAACCCCTTTGTCCATGTCCGTTCTCCTTTTTTTAAAGAGCACCCGCACGCAGGAGGCGTGTCTTTCCAAAGAAAAGATTGGAAAATTGGATTTTTTTCAGAAACTATTTTCCTATTTTATTATTTTTCCCCACATAGAATTTCATAAAAAAACCAATTTCCCAATTTCTCTTCCCTGTAAACCTGTGGTTATTCTTTCTTGCCTTCTGCCACCATCGCTTCCAAGAGTTTGGCTTCCCCTGTGCGTAAAAGGAGAGGAAGATAGTTTTACCGTCATTGGCTTTGTAAGGTGACACCGCCTGACACATTCCCGTACCAGGATGTCCTTATTTTTCTTTCTGCATACAAAATCCGAGGTGTAGTCCCCCACGCTTAAGCCGTCAAGCGGCACGTTGCAGCGTATCTCTGTTATCTTTTCATCTTCCTGTAAAAGTACAGCGCAGCGCTCCTGTATCTTTGAATAGAGCTTTAAAACATCCTTTGATTTTGTAAGTGACCGTTTTATGCAACGTCCCTTATAATTCTTCTTTACCATGACCATGGCAACCTCCTGTAAAATCAACGTTTTCCCAAATTTTCTGGGAAATTTCAAAAATGCACCCGTTCCTTTAAATTTTTTCGTTTCCAAAGGGCAGGTATGCTATAATGGGGATATTACTTAAAGGAGGATTTTTTCATATGCCAGATAAGGAGAAGCCAACAACGAAAAAGGAGGCAGAAAAAAAGGCGGCAGGCACGCAGGAAAAGGGAAACACCAAAGCGTACACTGTCAAAAGCATGGACTCAGTGCTTTCCGATTTTTCCATCACGTCTATCGGAAGCCTTCATAATACACCGATTTCCACCGGGGTTCAAAATCTGGATATACTGCTAAACGGCGGGTTCAGTAGCGGCCTTATTCTTTTGGGCGCACAGCCCAGTATGGGAAAATCAACCCTTGCCCTGCAGATTGCATACAACATCGCAAAATCCGGTATTCCGGCATATTATTACTCCATAGAAATGACGCGGCACAGCATTGCAGCTAAGGCTCTGGCAAGAACTATCTTCTGTCAATCCAGTGCAAAGATGAAAATCCGTGCAAACAGATTTATGACAGCTGACGGCCCAAATGCATTTACTGCCAAAGAATGGGATTCTATTGAAGAGGCACAAAAAGCGCTGGAAGAGGGATTTCGCAACTTTTACGTGATAGAATCCTTAGATAAAAAACCGGTCAGTGGGAAAGAGATTTATGAACAGGTGCCACAACTGTTAAAAAAATCAGGCAAGGAGAAATGTATCGTATTTGTCGATTACCTGCAGCTGTTAAGTTACCCGTCCGAAGATGGGAATACGCACCAGCCGGATATGCGAACCATCGTAGACACAAACCTCAATTATCTGAAAGCACTTGCCAGCGACTGTAATATTCCTATCGTCGTCATCAGTTCCCTAAGCCGAAGCAATAACGGAAGTCCGGTGCAGACCTCCGACTTTAAGGAATCCGGAAATATTGAATATTCGGCAGATGTGCTTATGGCGATGCAGTTTACAAAAACACCTCCAAGAAAAAAGAATACGGATTATGCTGCATTCTTTCAGAGAGAAAAATCAAAATCACCGCGTGAACTTGATGTAATCGTCCTGAAGCAACGGTACGGCAATTCGGGAAGTGAAGCGAAGGTAAGCTTTGATTATTATCCGGAAACTGATTATTTCACCTTAGCCGGTACTGTTCCGCAGGCATTTGGAAATTTAGAGGAAGACTGGATGAACGACTGCCGTGAAGTACAAAGTGTATATTCAGACTCTCCGGAATCCGAGAAAAAAAGACAACGATTCTCCGTACCGCCAAGTGAAAGACTGCCTAGCAGATTTTACATTAACAACTGTAAACTCATCCAGAGTTTTTATAAGCAGAGCGATTTTGCACCGTGTCAGAAATTAACGGTAAATGTCACAAACGCAGAGCATCCTAAAACCTGTACGGTGTTTGTGCGGCAGAACCTGCATTTTGATTATTATGACAAGATTGTGTGCGATGCCGTATCAACCCTGTGGATGTATTATAAGAGCTCAAATTTAAAGAATGACCAGGTGAAAATCAATGTAAATGCGGTACTTGCCTGTATGTCCGGCAATGATACCATACGGTTAAAGAAAGGGGCAACCTCTTCCAAAAGGGAGAGCCATCTTATCGATATCCTTGAAAAACTGGGAAATACGGAAATCTGTATCGACCAGCGGAAGGAACTTTCCTTAAGGAAATCGTCTGACATCGGAGGAATACAGAGCGTATACAGCGGCTATATCCTGCCCGTAAAGAGGATGGAACATACCAGCGATTTTCTGTTAGACCTTACCAAGGAACCGCCATTTTATGCGTATGCATCGAACAAGAAGCAGGTCATCAGCTTAAAAATGCAGTATCTTACCTGTAAAGAAGAGCTCCCAAAAGCCCAAAAGGGAAAAAAAGAGGATATCGCTTTCCCAGGAAACGCAGAAAAAGCGGCAAATGCAGGTTCTGCCGGTGAAGCAAACAAAGGCTCGAAAGAACACCAAAGAAAAGAAATCCGACTGCCATCCAATACGGACGATGTATTACAGGTAAAGCACCTGTTGAACCAGAGGCTGCAGATTATGAGGCATGCAAACAATAAGATGTATGGCTCTACCATAAAATATTATTATGCTTCGCACGATGTGAAGGAAGCCTACGAAGGATTCTGTACGGTTATCGGCATAACCAGAGAGCGTTTTGCCTCTGACACCTCGTTTTATAACAGAATCCGGCAGATTCATAAGTATGTTACTACGCTGCTTGACTATTATGTAAGCATCGGTTATATCAAGGGATATACCGAAACAAAGGCCGAAAAAGGCAAGCGAATCACCGGAGTAAAGATAGAATTTTGCAAATCGGGAAAGCCGGATGATGCGGATACGGCTGCAATACAAAAGCAAGCGGAGCAGAAACTGGCTGAGGTTGAAGCACATTTGCATGAGCAGGGATTACAACAGAACCAGGCAATGTAAGAAGCAGCAATACAAAAGTAAGTGATACAGAAAGCCACCGTACAGGAGCCATCCTCACAGGAGCCACCGACAGGTAAAAACAGTGAAAATGAACCCCCATTTACGCCTTGTTAGCAGTGCCTAACAGGGCGTTTTTTAAAAACTATAAATAAACACTTGATTTTTCTGGACTGCACGATTTGATTGAAAAGTTTTGATTTTAGATGAGTTTTGGATAATATACATGTTTTTTATCCGAAATAAACATGAATAAAACGTGTTTTTAAATAAATTATCTTTGAACAATAAACGCTTAAAACCGTTGATTTTCAGCTATTTTCTGTCAAAATTTACATGTAAAATATCAAATATTTCTCCATATAAGTATTTCTTATACGTATAAGAATAAGTATTTATTGAAATATCTTACATTCTTATACATAAATATATCTACGATATCTAACCACTGTATTTCACTTCCATACAGTGGCTTTTTTTCGTTGTGCGAAAAAGACCATACGATGCTGTTTATGTATAAGAATGTAATGCGGGCGCAGATCCACCGATAGCACAGAGGTCGGTCTGTACAACATAAATTGTAATAAACGTGAGTTATACAGTAGTACACATTATGAAACATGAGAACAACTCATGAAATGAAATATGAGGACATGTTACATAGATACAAAAGGTGACGGGAGGGAAAGTGAAGATTAAAAAAAGAAAATCTTCAAATATCAAAGAAAGGAGATTCTTACTATGAATGGAAATAGTACAGAACGTGTAAGAGCGCCTGCATGGGTACTCGTTAGAAACAGTAGAGAAACTATCCACATGTGTTTGCTAGGCAATATCGCCTATAGAAAGGAGGCACCTATATGGTGAACAATAAGGAACCACTGCTTGCAGAGGCTATCGATTATACCGCTTCAACTATGAAATATTATCTTTTCACTGAGCAAGCGGATGTTAACGGGTTAAGTGATGCATTGGATTGTACTTGGTATGGTAAAAATGCCAAAGCATATGCACACAATCTCTTAATAAAGATGGAAAAACCCATAGGGGATATCCTCGCTAAAGAGGTATCATCCCTGACTCATAACTACGAAATCATTGACAAAGCAGAAGTACAGATAGAAACAACAGCATCAATGAATGGAGCGATGGCATATCCGATGCTTTTCACTGAGCATGATTTTAATTCATTCTGCTACTTTGTCGCTTCGACATTCAAGGATAATCTGATTGCGTATATCAGTGAAGAAATCAAAGATAAGGATGCTTTTATCACTGATGATAAGACAGATGATGATGTAATCACCATCTGCAATCACATTAAGAGGATGCTCTTGCAGATTCTGGATGCTGAAACAATAATCCTCAACGAGGAGCTGTTGCGTTTTAAGGCACTTCTGGGAGCCTTATAGAAGGCTCCCCTGAAAGGGGAAATTTATAACAGGAGGTATGGCAAATGTCTAATTACCAAAATGGTGTGGCAGAAGCAATCTATGAGGAGCGAAAAAGAGCTTATCATATGCTTTTGACCATCATAGATATGCTGGAGGAGGAATCGAATCTTCAAACGCCTGTATTGCAAGTCTGTAAAGACTTGCTTAGACAGGTGCAGCAAAGATATTTGATTTCATCCGATATCTGGCATGAATGTAACACACAAAAAAGCAGAGGCAATGTCTGACGGTAAAAAAGGTCAGACGGAAAGGACAAACGATGTATTATAAATTTGGGATTTCTATTTTAAACCAGATGGAGTTCTTAAAAAATGTAAGAAAATCCATGATAACAGATTATAAAAATACACTCAAATTATGTGACAGACTCCGCAATGAAATTAGGGATTTGGACAAATATCAGAGTAATGCAATCTCATATATTGAATATATTGCAAGATTACAGATTGAGAGTGGGTTTGACATGTATGCGAATGAAAAATCAAGACTGATTCTTGATAGTACAAAAACCATTGATGTATTTGGATTAAAAGAATTCTTAAGGAGTGGTACACGGACAGATACCTATGGCTTTGGAAGCAGGTCTACGGATACCGATTTATCTGATTATATAAAAGAATCTATTCTCAAAATTAACAGCAAAGCGTCACTTCTTGAGTTTTGTAATGAATATGCTGGTACACTCATTGATTCCTACAAATTTTATTGTAAAGGTGAGAAAGAAAACTATATCGATGATACAGGCATTATGGACTCGCTTATCAATCCGGAAGACCGGAACTACTTATGTCATATCATTGATTTGAAATATGCGGCATATGACCATGCATTTGAAGATGCATTAACACTCGTTGAAAAGGAAACTGAAGAAGCTGATGATTTACCATTCATCTTCGAATAAGGCAACTAATTAACTTGTTGTGCTAGATAAAATAAATATAAAGAAACTTCAACAAAATGTGCTATCCTATTTGTAGGGAATACAACGAAAGGAGGCATCATTATGTTGAAGTTCCAAGATAATAATACCACTATTATTGCAACTTTTGAAGACTTTATTTTAACCACTTACGTTATTATTGATGAATTGTATCATCAGTTTGCACCTTCTGAGGTTACGAGACGGCGACATGTGCTAGATGCAAAACTATCAGATTCTGAAATCATCACCATTAGCCTATGTGGAGAATTGGCTGGTATTGATTCTGAGAATGCCTGGTTCTCTTTTGTTAAAAGAAACTACAAACATCTTTTTCCTCAGCTTTGTAGCAGAAGTCGTTTTAATCGAACGAGACGTGCTCTGATGCAAACAACCGAATTATTACGCACAAAAATGAGTTCTGTATTTCCTATTCCAGTTAGTTCTTACTATATCATTGATAGCTTTCCACTTGCAGTCTGTAAATTTGGGCGTGCACCGTATTGCAAAACATTTCGTAGTTCTGGTGCAGATTATGGAAAGTGTCCTTCCAAAAAAGAAACTTATTATGGATATAAGGTACATGCTTTAATTACATTGGAAGGGTACATTACATCATTTGAAGTTACACCGGCTTCTACCGATGATCGGAAAGGATTATACGATCTGACCGATGGTTTGTCCAATCTTTCAATTTTAGCAGATAAAGGCTATGTTGGAGAAGAACTAAAACAAGAGATGCAGAAGCAAAACATTTGTCTTTTTACTCTAAAACGTTCCAACAGTAAAGAACAGTGGTCAAGACCGCTCCGTCAATTGATATTTAAGCTGAGAAGAAGGGTAGAAACCGTATTCTTGCAGCTAAGTGGTCAATTAAATGCAGAAAGAGTGCGTGCCAAAAGTTTTCAAGGGCTTTGTACCCGCTTAGTCAATAAAATACTGGCATACAATCTTTGTATTTCGTTGAATAGTATGTTCGGTGAAACCTGTGAACTTGGAAAAATTAAGAAATTAATATTCTAAAAATTCCATTTTTTAATCTACAAGGATTTTTTGCGGTTTTACAGGCTTTCCAATGATTTATTTGAAATAGCACAATAGGTTATGTTAAGTTTAATTAATCTCTGAATTATAATTTTTATGAAAAAAAGTTGCATAAAAAATAATTAATGTTATAATAATGATAAGTAAAGAAGAAAAGTGACTTGGAGGAATGAGCCATGATTATAGAGATAAGAGCAAAAAACTGTTATGCATTTGAGGATGACATTACATTTTCAATGAAAGCAGATATGCGAAATAAAAAATTTGGGGCAAATGTTCACAAAGAGAATAATTTTAATGTCCTTAAAACGGTAGGAATATATGGACCAAACAATGCCGGTAAAACATGTCTCATCAAGTGTATTAGAGCAATAAGAAATGTACTTTTAAATAAGAAGAATGGATTGATGACAAATATATTTACTGATAGTGATGTATGCGAGTTAGGTGTTACATTTATGGCATCTGGAAGAAAGTTTTCTTATGATTTTAAGTATGATGCAGAAAAAGAAGAATATATATATGAATCATTTTCTGAGATATTCAAAGATCAATATAACAATGAAAAAGAAGTTTGCTGGTTGAAAAAGGATACCATTAGCGAAATATATGAATGTATTGATGAAGCTGTGCAGACTATGATGTCGGTAGTATCTAAAAATAATTTGCTATGCTATGTAGTAGATACAAGTAAATTTGAACATGTCAACGAGATGAAGCAGATTCTTGTCGGATTTGCAGAAAAAATTGATGTCATCAATATGAATAACATACCTATGCAACACACAATTGAACTCATGAAAAATAAGAATCAGTTACAGCAAAAGGTTGTTGAGTTTATAAAAAATGCAGACCTGTATATGGATAACTTTGAATATGTGGATATGGATAAGATACAACTGAAAACTGGTGAAGGGGATGAAAAGCCAGATGAGAAAGTGCTTGATATTCCGGAGAATATTATGGATCAGATTAGGTTAGTTTCCACATATAAAGGTGTTCATGTACCAAGTATGATGTTTGATTCCACAGGAACAAAGAAGATTGCAGCTATTGCCAGTTATGTAATTGAAGCACTTGAACAGGGCAGAATATTAGTGGTGGATGAGTTGGATAGCAGTATTCATTTTAAGCTTACAAGGGCGATTGTTGCGATGTTTAATAATGAATTAAATACAAGTGCACAGATGATATTTACAGTTCATGATATAAATCTCATGGACTGCAAGAGAATGTTCCGGAAGGAGCAGATTTGGTTTGTGCATAAAGATGAGGAAGGTGTATATGTATATTCACTTGCTGATTTTACTGCGCAGCAGGGAGTGAGGGATACGACGGATGTTATGGAAAAATATAGAAAAGGTGCACTTGGTGCTTTACCTGATCCTGAATTGATTAACTCTTTGCTTAGTATTAAAGGTAATGTAAAGGGGGATGATGCCGATGCCAAATAAACTCCCTAAGTTTTTGGATAATCACAAAATCTGCATTATCTGTGAAGGCAATGAGGAATTTGAGTATCTAAAACGATTAAAAATTTTAAAAGTATGGAATGAGCAATATGATATTTCATTGGTAAATGCCGGTGGAAATGGAAATATCCCGGCGAGGTATCAGGACCGATATCAAAACGGAGCAGACGAACTTGTACTTGTGTTCTGTGATACAGAAAAGAAACCTCACGAGCAATATGAGGATATTAAACGCAAAATTAATGAGTTTCATGGTGTGGATAGTGCAGCGAATGAAGTGATTATATTTGGTAATCCATGTACGATGCAGATTATATCTAAGCATTGGACCGATGAAAATTTGAAATCTCCTGCTAAACTGGTAAACGCTCCTTTGATTAAAAAATATACCAGAGTAGAGAATTACAAAGGAAGGGCAGACCAGATCAAGGAGGTTATGAAGTGTGTTACTGTAGAGAATTATAAAGATATGAGTCGACGAGTGAAAGATTTGGATTCGGATGATTCTGTTACTGGTAGCAGTAATTTTGGAAAGTTCATAAAGCTGTTTGAGAGTGATGACAGTGGGTGGATTGATAAGATTAATAGGAATTTAGAGGAGTAGATGATTAAATGTCTAAAGATATATTTGATAAAACGATATTTGATGGATATAGAGTGGAAAGTTTAACTGAATCAGCACAAGATATTATTCCAAAATATAATTTCGATGGCTCTACAAAAACTACTGTATTTATTTCGCACAAGCATGATGATTTAGATGAAATAAAAGGATTGATAGGACTTCTAGAAAGAAAGTACAATATTAAGGCATACATTGACAGTTTGGATAAATCAATGCCGAAAAAAACATCTGGTGAAACGGCAAGTAAAATAAAACAAAGGATAAATAGATGTAATAAATTTATCTTATTAGCAACTAATGGGGCAGTAGAGTCTAAATGGTGTAATTGGGAACTTGGGTATGGCGATGCTCAAAAATTTGATACAGATAATATTGCACTTTTTCCAATTAAGCCAGATAAGACTAACGATTACGATTATAAAGGTAATGAATACATGCAGATTTATCCACATATTGCATATTACTATGGGAGTGAAAGATATTCGAATGGGACTGTAATAAAAGAAGGCTTTTATGTATGTACGGATACAGAAAATGGTCGAACAATAGTTCCGCTTGAAAAATGGCTTAAGAAATGATTGGAGGGATAGAAATGAATAGTGAAATAAATGCTTTTATAAATAAGTATGTTAAAGAAATAAGAAATAACAATGCGGCCTTTTTTGCTGGAGCAGGCTTTTCAAAAGAATCTGGTTACGTTGATTGGAAAACATTGTTAGAATCTATTGCTTCAGAATTAGGGCTTGAGGTTGAAAAAGAGCATGATTTAGTTGCATTGGCACAATATTGCTATAATAAACATCAAAATCGAGGGATAATTAATGATGTTATTTTTGAAGAATTTTCAAAGCAAAAAGAACCAACTCAAAATCATAGAATTCTTGCAAGATTGCCAATTGGTGTGATTTGGACAACGAATTATGACGATTTGATTGAAAAGGCATTTGATAATGTGCAAAAAATAGTGGATGTAAAAAGTAGAAATGAACATTTGTCAAATACATTAGCGAATAGAGAATGCATTTTATATAAAATGC
>JAIIAN010000294.1 GCA_022717655.1 Bacillota bacterium
GCTATTAAAGTAGCAAGAGCAGAAAAAGATATGACACAAAAAGCATTAGCGGAAGCAGTTGGGGTTTCAAGGCAGACGATAAATGCCATTGAAAAAGGAGAATACAATCCGACGATTAAATTATGTCGAAAAATCTGCCGTGTGTTAGAAAAAGGTTTAGATGATTTGTTTTGGGAGGATGAGGATTATGAAGAAGAATAAAAGTAATCTGGATGAAAGACAGGAATTAAAGCTTCTTAAAATTGAACATAATGGATGCTGCTTTGCTTTTTGGGGATTGTTAGCTGTGATGTTGGTGCAGCTGCTTTTAGGAAATAACGATGCAAAAAATCTTGCAGGGGAATGGATTGTGTTTATGAGTTTATGTGTCTATCTTTTGACCGCTTGTATTAAAAATGGTATCTGGGACAGAAGATTAAAACCGACACTGAAAACAAATACGATTGCCAGTTTGATTGCAGGTATTCTGACCGGAATTGCCTGGTTCATCATTTCTTACCGCAACTATCATAAATTTGCAGGGGCTGTTGCGACAGGAAGCATTATGTTTCTTTGTGTAGGTGGTTTGAGCTTTGCCGGATTAACAGTATTTTCTGGAGTCTATAAAAAGAGAGTGAAAAAACTGGAAGAAGAATCTGAGGAATAAATCATACCAGAAAATATGATAGCTAGAAACAAATACCATTCACCGTGGAAAGTGAGAGAAAAGCCATTTTTCACGGTGTTTTTTTGTCTGAATTTTTGCTATAATGCGAGTTGGAATTGTATCAAAAATTTAAGAAGGGAATTTAAAATGAAATTAGAAAAAGACAGTATTTTTTACAGAAAACTATGGAGTCTGATGATTCCAATTGTACTGCAAAACCTGATGCTTGCAATGGTCGCAGTAGCCGATGCGTTTATGCTTGGGGGAATGGACCAGAATTATATGTCTGCGGTTTCACTGGCAACACAGATTCAGTTTATCCAAAACATGTTTCTGGCATCGGCGACAGCAAGTCTTGGAATTTTGGGAGCACAGTACTGGGGAAAGGGAGATATCAAAACTTTAGATGATATTTTCTGCATGGCACTTCGGCTTTGTGGATTGGTATCGGTTGTATTTTTTATTGGATGTGTATTCTTTGGAAAATATCTAATGCTGATTTTTACAAATGAATCTATGTTGATTGGATATGGTGTGAGTTACCTGAAAATCGCAGGCTATTCCTATCTGTTAACCGGAATTTCGCAGTGTTATCTTGTCATTATGAAAACCAGTGAACATGCAAAGACAACGGCGATTATCAGTTCATTTACTGTTTGCGTAAATATTATTTTAAATTGGGTATTTATTTATGGTGCATTTGGTTTAGAAGCGATGGGTGTAAAAGGTGCAGCGCTTGCGACTTTAGTGGCACGTATTTTGGAATTGGGCTGTTCGATTGTGATTTCTTATAAAGACGGCTATCTTCATCCGGATATGAAACGGTTGTTTTACCGAAATAAACAGCTTGCAAAAGATTTTCAAAAATGTGCTCTGCCACTTCTTGGTGCGTGTCTGTTCTGGGGAATTGGATTTACCTCTTATTCTTCTTTTATGGGACACCTTGGGGTTGATGCAGCGGCGGCAAACTCTGTGGCGGCGGTTGTACGTGATATTATCTGCTGTTTTAGTGCGGGAATTTCAAGTGCAGCAGGAATTATGGTTGGAAATGAACTGGGAGCAGGAAATTTAAAACGAGGAAAATTATATGGAATCCGTTTATTAAAAATTTCGCTAGTCTGCGGTGTGATGGCTTCGCTTTTGATGTTGGTGACTGCACCGATTATTCTGCATTTTGTGAATCTGACGCCACAGGCAGCAGGATATTTAAAAGGCATGTTTGGAGTCATTGCTTTTTATATGATAGGACGCTCTGTCAATGATGTCACGATTAATGGAATTTTTGGAGCAGGAGGAGATACATTATTTGATATGTACAGTCTTGCAGTGTGCATGTGGTGTCTTGCAATTCCGCTTGCCGCACTTGGTACCTACTATTTTCACTGGTCGGTCGTGGTTGTGTATGCATGTACCTGTATTGACGAAGTGGGAAAACTTCCGTGGGTATTTTTGCATTTTAGAAAATATAAATGGGTGAAGGATTTGACACATTAATTTAGAGGTGATTAAGATGAAAACACGAGAAGAAGTTTTAGCTTATGGATTAACATTTGCAGATACTTATGTGGATACGCCGTTTTCGGATGCAAACTGGCAGCTTGTACGGGTAAAGCAAAGCAAAAAAGCATTTTTGTGGACTTATGAGAAAGATGGTTTTTTGAATTTGAATGTAAAAGCAGACCCGGAGTGGCGTGATTTCTGGAGAAGTACTTATAAATCTGTGATTCCTGGATATCATCAAAACAAAGAACATTGGAACACGATTATTTTAGATGGCAGTATTCCAGAAGAAGATGTAAAACGGATGATTGCAGAAAGTTATGATTTAGTGACAGACAGTCCGACAAAACGAATTTACGAAGCAGTGAAAAAGATTCCCAAAGGGCATGTGGCAACGTATGGACAGATTGCAGAGATGGCAGGAAATCCGAGAATGTCAAGGGCTGTGGGAAATGCCTTACATAAAAATCCAGACCCACTTCATATTCCGTGTTTTCGAGTGGTGAATTCCAAAGGAGAGCTTGCGGGTGCATTTGCATTTGGC
The DNA here is from genome assembly GCA_022717655.1 of Bacillota bacterium. Taxonomy (GTDB): domain Bacteria; phylum Bacillota; class Clostridia; order Lachnospirales; family Lachnospiraceae; genus Blautia. The sequence continues at coordinate 2,691 of JAIIAN010000294.1, forward strand.
GGAGGAAAAGCACAGGAAGAACTTTTAATAGAAGATGGAGTTGAAGTCGTGGATGGAAAAGTAGATTTAAAGAAATATGGAATGAAATAATTTAAGAAAGGAACTATCTATTTTCCGACAGCCCCTTCAATTCTGGACTATAGTTCATAGTGAAATCTCCTTCCTGTGATGACTTTATTTTACCACAAAAGTAATTTTCTTTCACTGACAACTATCCTAACACACAGGGTTACGCATAAAAGCAAGGATTTGCAGGTATTTTGGCATTTTAGAAAATATAAATGGGT
>JAIIAN010000046.1 GCA_022717655.1 Bacillota bacterium
ACTCATCAGAAGAAGGGATATAATAATTATTTTTATTTGCAAAATATTCATTTGTAGCACCTATATACGCAGCAACCCTTGTAGCTTTTCCAAGTCCCGGAACCAAATATGGCAGTATCATATCTCTTACATTTGTCTGATTTCCTGCATAATAGTTTTTATCATAAAAAAATGACAGATTCCCCTGTGGACATGTATCTACCGCTAATAAATTATCTGCAAGATAGCTTAAATTAAAAGAAAGTGTTGTTTTTCCGATGCCACCTCGTAAATTACACATTGCATACTTTTTATATTTTGGTAATTTACTAATCTTTCCTGCGGTTCCCTGAGCAATATCATATTGTCTTGCTATAATATCTCCAATCGCCATATCCATTCTCTCCTTATTAGTTTTTCATTTATATATATATTTCGTAAAACTAATTTTAGTATATGTTATTTAAGCAAATTATGCAAGATGTAAATCTAAAAAAACACATCCCATGAATTTTGATTCGTCCTCCATGGGATGTGTTTCTGTTTTCTGTTACTGTTTCATGAGTGGATTACGATCAGTTCTTCACTGTGAAATGATAACTCATCGTATTGGAGATCCACTCGTCTGGAACATTGATTTCTTTCACATTGTATGCGGCATCAAACGTATCGCTGAACGTTCCTTCTGTACAGAACTTCGAATCCACCTGGGAGTATTTCATCTGTTCTGTTGCATCACCGGTTGCTGCCCCTCCATAAACATATGCATTTCTTGCCACTTCTTCATAGCCCGTTCCGTCTGCTTTTGCTCTCTGAACCGGAACGACCATAAAATACTCATCGAATGTTACCGTATCACCATTCTGAATAAAGCTCAATTCGGTTCCCTTTCTCTCAGTGACACCTTCTTGATTTCCTTCATCATATCTTACCGGCTGATTCCAGATTACATTGTATCCGCCTGGGCTTACAATATCAGAAACTCGGAATCGAATCTGATAACATTTTCCATAATCAACCGCACCATTTCCACTCTCTGCATTCGCACCCGTAAATGTGATTGTCTTTTTTGCTCCACTTGTCAGCCTTTATCGTGTATCCATTTGATAAAAATCAATCATTTACAATGAACATCTCTTTATTTAGTTCAAGTGTTTTTGTTGACATCAGAATTGCCGCACCGTTCTGGTCTAATTCCAGCGTATTAGTTCTACCTGTTTTTGCAGCGAAACTAGAATTTATTGTTGCTTCATTTTGGAATCGAATCAAACCGTTTCCTGTAAGTTTCGCATAATTGACATGTGTTGTACTACTACTGTCTGCACTAAATCCTTCCAATAAGAGATTTTTCCCATTTGTATTGACCGTCAAAGATTCTTTATTGCTCTGGTCAATACGAATTCCGGTATTCATATCTACCGCTCCCGCAGTAATGGTCAATTTATTCGCTGTAACCTCATAATACGGATTGTTTATTTTTTCATCTGACCCTACAATTTCTACTTCTGCATTATTATTATAAAACCAGATTGCTTTCATCGGATAATCATTGGTATGATTATCTCCTACATCTGTCCACAGTCCATCCAGCTTAAGATAAACCTGCGCACCCAGATTAAATCTTACACTTTTCCAAGCACTTTCCGCTTTTATATAAAAATCTTTCAGCCCAATCTGCATCGGCAAATACAGCACGCTTAAACAGGATTGTTTCCTCTTTGCTGTCTGCATCTGTTTCCACAGAAGCTTCCTCGTCTGACTGTTCTGCCACGGTAGCTTCCTCTGTACTTTGTGCTTTCTCACCACTTTCCTCTTTGGAGGCTGTGGTTTTTTCTTTCGGAGTCAGGATATAGCTGACCTGATATTCTCCTATCTGATTAATATCAAAGTCTACCGTATCTTTTACCGCCAGTTCATATTTGCTGCTGTCGTAGGTGATGCCTTCTTTCAGGTCATACTGCTCACTTCCCTGTACCAGATGCAGATCCGGTGCATCATAGATGGAAGCGGTCTGCTTTGCCGATACCACACCTATGGTACCTACAAGCAACAGCATTCCTGCCAACAGATAGAAAAACTTTGAATTGTTTCGCTTTTGTTGATTCATCTTTCGTCTCCCTTCCCTAATTATATTTTTTTCCTGCCGTTTTAGGTAGCATTCGCACCCAAATCTACGCAAATGCAGCTTCCAACAGCAACTTTTTTCACGGGTTTTGACAGGCGACAGAGCATGAAGAAGAGATTAGTGCGGCTGCCGCCTGTCCTGAAGGTATACAAATCGGATCTTTTGTATACTTGAGACTTTAAGTTTGTGCCTATGGCTTTCCAGAATCCAAAAAAATATCAGGGAAATGTAAGATTTGAGACAACGAATCCTGAATTTTTTGCAAAAAATAACGTGACACCGCAGAAATTTTTGCCGCAGTGTCTTTTTTGCGTACCACAAAAAGCAGAAACTCCAATTCCTGTTTTGAAGATTACCCAAACCCTGGTAAATCCTTCAAGAAAATGAAATTTCTTCCAATACTGTAGTTGACGAGATAACCTCTATTTTGATAAAATAGTGTCGAATAGAAGATTTTTTATTCGTGAGGGTATACAAAAGATCCGTTTTGTGCACCCTCACGTCTCCTTTTCTCTTATCTCTTTTTCCCTGTTTTATTTTCCTTTCCTTGACAGGAAGACTGCCCCTTTTTCAATTCCTTTCTTTTTGCAAAAAGCCTTTAGTTTTTTTCTTAAATTTTTTATGTACTTTGATGGTCTTTACCCTGCACTCCTTCCACCCCAGATAGCGAAAATAGGCGTTGAGTGCGACCAGCATGCTGTTGGCAGTACTGGCGGCATACGTTTCTTTTAAATGTTCTTCATATCTCATCACCCGGGTTTTGTTTACAGTCTTGTCTGCTCCAATCCATTCATAGAAGTGTCGGATATCCCGCAGATATTTCTCTATCGTTCCCGGTGCTTTTTCCTGTTCTTTTAGTTCCCATGCGTAGTTATTTAATGTTGTCAGATTCATTGTTCTCATTGTGTCGTTCCCTTTTCCTGTCTTTTGTATGTTTGTCTTACTGTTTTTCAGTTTTGATATGGTATAGGTATACGATGTTTTTTAGTGTTGTACAAGAGGTTTGAGCGAATTACCAGTTATTACCAGTTGGTGTATCTCATCCCAAAATCCACTCCAGCATTTGTTAATTTCTTCCGCATAATACAGATTTTACTGCTGTTCTTTTCCTTCTGAAAAAATGGGAAAAAGGCAAAACCCTTTTCCCAAAAAATATTTATTTTACTGCTTCTTTTAACTTTTCAATTAATTCTTCTACTTCTTCGGTACTGATTCCAACAAAGCTTCTCAAAGAACGAAGTGGAGAATTTTCCATCATCTTAATCATCATCTCAGGAGTAATTGCTTCGCTTGCCGCACTGCCTTCTTCTCCTCCACCGATGTTTGTCATCATCTGGTCTACTAAATCTCCCATCACTTCTTTTGCTTTTTCATTTCCCATTAATTCAGAAATTGTCGTATTCATATGAATTTCCATCGGAATCTTCATTGTAGATTCCAGCTCTACTGTCTTTTTCAAGCGAATGTCTCTCGAAGAACTTCCAATTAAGATTTCATAAGTTCCGCTTTTTGCATACCAGTCATTTACTTTTGTATTATACCATGCAAAGCTTCGTTTATTGAGTTCCATTGTCACAGTCTTTTCTTCCTGTGGCTGTAACTCTACTTTCACAAAGTTTTTCAGTTCTTTTTCCGGACGCATCACTGCATTTGTCTTATCGGAAACATAGAGCTGTACGACTTCTTTTCCTGCCATCTTTCCGGTATTTTTTACTTTTACACTGACCTGAAGAGTTTCGGTATCTTTGATTTTCTCTTTTGAAAGCTGTAAATCGCTGTATTCAAAGGTTGTGTAACTTAAACCGAATCCAAACGGATAGCGGACCGGCATTTTTTTCGTATCATAATAGCGGTATCCGACAAATACGCCTTCTTTATATTCTACTTTCTGTCCATCTCCAGGGAAATTTAAGTAAGATGGATTGTCCTCCAGATGATATGGAATTGTCTCTGCCAGTTTTCCGGATGGATTGACTTTACCAAATAAGATATCTGCCTCTGCTGCACCTACTGCCTGTCCACAAAGATAAGCTTCTAAGATTCCTCTTACGTCATCTGCCCATGGCATTTCTACCGGTGAACCATTATGCAGTACAATGACAACATTCTTCTGTACTTTTAAGATTTCCTGAATCAGATAATTCTGGCAGTCCGGCATGCGCAGATGTTCTCTGTCGTATCCTTCGGATTCAAAGGCATCCGGAAGTCCGGCAAAGATAACAGCCACATCTGCATTTTCTGCAGTCTCTACGGCTTCTTTTACCATTGCTTCATCAATTTTATCTTCTTTCACATCATATCCCTGTGCATAAGCAACTTCTGTGTAAGCTTTTACTGCATCAAGTGCACTTTCTACTTTAAAGGAATTGATGTGGGAACTTCCGCCACCCTGGAATCTTGGTTTCTCTGCAAATTTACCGATAAAGGCGATTTTCTGTTCGCCGGCTTTGAGTGGCAGGATTCCATCATTTTTAAGCAGAACCATAGATTCTTCTGCAATTTCTTTTGCGATTTGATGGTCTGCTTCTAAATCAAATCTGCCTTTTTGACGGTTGTCTGTATATTTAAAAATAATATTTAAAATACGTTCTACTGCAGTATCCAGCACGCTTTCTTCTAATGTTCCATTTTTCACTGCTTCCACGATTTCTGCATCGGTATGTCCACCGCTTCCTGGCATTTCCAAATCCAGACCGGCTTTTAAGCCTTTCACACGTTCATTGACTGCACCCCAGTCAGACATCACATAGCCTTCAAATCCCCACTCATCTCTTAAGATTTCTGTGAGCAGTTTATGGTTTTCAGATGCAAATTCGCCATTGATTTTATTATAAGAACACATTACAGTGTCTGGTTTTGCTTCTTTAATCGCAGTCTCAAATGCACCTAAATAGATTTCACGGAAGGTACGCTCATCGATTTCAGAAGAGCAGGACATTCTTCTATATTCCTGATTGTTTGCCGCAAAATGTTTAATCGAAGTACCAATATTTTTAGACTGTACTCCTTTGATATGTGCCCCTGCCATCTCGGATGCAAGATACGGGTCCTCAGAAAAATATTCAAAGTTTCTGCCACACAGCGGAGAACGTTTGATATTGACTGCCGGTCCTAAGATAACAGAAAGGTCCTGTGCCTGACACTCATCACCTAAGGTCTCTCCCAATTTGTATAATAAGTCTCGATCAAATGAGCAGGCTGTCGCACACGCAGTTGGAAAGCACACTGCTTTAATACTATCATTCGCTCCAAGGTGGTCTGCCTCCTGATCCTGTTTTCTTAACCCGTGAGGACCGTCACTTACCATGACACTCGGAATTCCAAGACGCTCCACACTTTTTAAATGCCAGAAATCTTCTCCAGAACACATTCCGGCTTTTTCTTCTAAAGTCATCTGTTTTACAATTGCTTTTATATCACGTTTCATAAAAAAATAGTTCCCCTTTCTACATTGGTTTTCTAGTTTAAACTTTATCATATCCGGGCTGTTCTGAATATCAAAATTCCTACTTTTTTGATACAATTATCATACTTATTTTTTCAAGTCAAACATTCGTGAGACTGGTGCAGCAAATATTAAATAACCACCACATTGACCTGCCTGATTTTCTATAAAACGAAACAAAAAAGAAGCCACGGCAATTGCCATGGCTTCTTTTTCTCTTTTCGATTTTACTTATTCTTCCATATTTGCGTAAGCACGCTCTCTGTCTTTTTCTTTAAACTTATGAGCATCCTCAAGCATCATATCTTTTACTTTCATCAGACGAATCTGGGTACTTCTCTCATTTTCATCCAATTTCATAGTAATGTATTTAATATTATTCTGTGCTTCCGGAATAATTACATGTTCCAGAGCGTTTACTCTACGACGGGTCTTTTCGATTTCCGCAGCCATCAGCTGACAGGATTTCTCCACTTCAGCCAGGCGCAGCATATCCGGCAAAATGTCTGCCAGTGATTTTACCGCACCATCCAAATCTCCGGAAGTAAATGCAAAACCGTAAGAATAAATATCATTTGCATCAGCAGTTCTTGTCTGTGACTGGAATACCGGAATATCAACGCTCATTACGTTTTTCTTTCCTGCTTCCAGATAAACTTCCTGCTTTGGTGCCATCAGCGCAGTATTTAAAATCTGTTCTGACATTCCGGCTTTTGCAATGACAAAGTTCTTGTTTGCATTTGCGATTCCCTCTTCTACTTTTAATCGCAGAGCCATGTTTTCCCTTGCCAGGTCAAGGAACTGACGCATCAGTTCATCACGTTTATCCTTTAAAAGTTTGTGTCCTTTTACGGCAGTGACTAATTTTTTCTTCTGCTTATTCAGCTCCATTCTGGTTGGATTTATCTGGGTAGATGCCAAATCCAATCACCTCTTTCAATATTTGCCGTAATATTCGTCCAGATACTTGTCATCAATACGTTTCAGTTCGCTTCTAGGCAGTAAGGAAAGCAGTTTCCAGCCGATACGAAGAGTTTCTTCGATATCACGGTTTGCATTATACCCCTGTGAAACATATTCCTGTTCAAATGCATCTGCAAATTTTGCATAAATTAAGTCGATGTCAGAAAGTGCTGCTTCACCAAGGATGGTCATCAGCTCTTTCGCATCTTTACCACGGGCATAAGCTGCAAATAACTGGTTCATTGTATTTGCATGGTCTGCACGGGTTTTTCCTTCACCAATACCTTTATCTTTCAGACGGGACAGCGATGGGAGTACATCGATTGGCGGTGTTACACCTTTTCTGTAAAGCTCACGGCTTAAGATAATCTGACCTTCTGTGATGTATCCGGTAAGGTCAGGGATTGGGTGAGTTTTATCATCTTCAGGCATGGTCAGAATCGGAATCATGGTAATAGAACCATTACTTCCTTTCTTACGTCCTGCTCTTTCATACATTGTTGCAAGGTCTGTGTACATGTAACCTGGATAACCACGACGTCCTGGAACTTCTTTACGTGCGGCAGATACCTCACGAAGTGCATCGGCGTAGTTTGTGATATCAGTCAGGATAACCAGTACGTGCATATCTTTTTCAAATGCAAGATATTCTGCTGCGGTTAATGCCATCTTCGGTGTTGCAATACGCTCTACCGCAGGGTCATTTGCAAGGTTGATAAACAGAACCGTTCTGTCAATCGCTCCGGTTTCTTTAAAACTTTCAATAAAGAAGTTGGATTCCTCGAATGTGATACCCATTGCAGCAAATACAACGGCGAAGTTTTCACCTGTTCCACGAACTTTTGCCTGTCTTGCTATCTGTGCTGCCAGCTGTGCATGTGGCAGACCGGATGCTGAGAAGATTGGAAGTTTCTGTCCACGAACCAGTGTGTTCAGTCCGTCGATTGCGGATACACCAGTCTGAATAAATTCTTCCGGATACATTCTGGCTGCTGGATTCATTGGCAGACCATTGATATCTCTTCTTTCTTCCGGAAGGATTTCCGGACCATCATCGATTGGACGTCCCAGACCATCAAAGACACGGCCAAGCATATCTTCTGATACACCAAGTTCCATGCTTCGTCCAAGGAAACGTACTTTACTGTTAGACAGGTTGATACCTGTTGAACTTTCAAATAACTGTACTAAAGCGTCCGTTCCGTTAATTTCCAGAACTTTACAACGTCTTGTTTCTCCACTTGCCAGCTCGATTTCTCCCAGCTCGTCATAGTGTACATTTTCAACACCACGTACTAACATCAGAGGTCCGGCAACTTCCTGTATGGTTCTATACTCTTTCGGCATTCTAGAAGTCCTCCTTTCCTAATACATTCGCAATTTCTGATGCCAGTTCTTTTCCGATACGGTCGTATTCTTCATCTAATTTATCTTCTGTCACATATTTGAAACGTCCGATTTTTTCACGAACTTCCATTTTAAGCAGTCCTTGAATGGAAGCACCTTTTTCCAACGCTTCTTTGGACTGTTCATAAAATGCTACAACCAGCTGCATCAAAAGATGCTGTTTTTTCAGTGAACTGTAGGTATCTACTTCGTGGAAGGAGTTCTGATGTAAGAAGTCCTCACGGATAGAACGAGCGGCTTCCATTTTCAGACGGTCGCCTGCGGAAAGAGCATCCATACCTACCATCTTAACGATTTCTTCAAGTTCTGCCTCATCCTGAAGCAGACCCATTAATTTCTGACGGTTATCCATCCAGTCACTTGCAACCTGTGTGTTGAACCAGTCTTTCATGTTATCCAGATACAGAGAATAACTGGTCAGCCAGTTGATTGCAGGGAAGTGACGTTTATAAGCCAGAGCAGAATCCAGACCCCAGAATACTTTTACAATACGAAGGGTTGCCTGAGAAACCGGCTCGGAAATATCACCACCTGGAGGAGATACGGCTCCGATAACGGAAAGTGCGCCTTCTCTCTTATCTTTTCCAAGAGAAATTACATGTCCAGCTCTTTCATAGAACTGTGCCAGACGAGAACCAAGATATGCCGGATAACCTTCTTCACCAGGCATTTCTTCCAAACGTCCTGACATTTCACGAAGTGCCTCTGCCCAACGTGAGGTGGAGTCTGCCATCAGTGCTACGGAATATCCCATATCACGGAAATATTCTGCAATTGTAATACCGGTATAAATAGAAGCTTCTCGAGCTGCAACCGGCATATCGGAAGTATTTGCAATCAGAACGGTTCTTTCCATCAGAGACTGACCTGTTTTCGGGTCTTTCAGTTCAGGGAACTCATTTAATACGTCAGTCATCTCATTTCCACGCTCTCCACAACCGATGTAAACAACGATATCTGCGTCAGCCCATTTTGCAAGCTGATGCTGGATAACTGTTTTACCACTACCGAATGGTCCAGGAACAGCTGCAACACCACCCTTTGCAATTGGGAAGAAAGTATCAACTACTCGCTGACCTGTTACAAGCGGCATTTCCGGAGGAAGTTTTTTCAGATATGGACGTCCACGACGAACCGGCCATTTCTGCATCATCGTAAGTTCTTTGTCCCCGTTTTCTGTTTCAATTACGGCAACCACTTCTTCTACTGTAAACTCACCGGCTTTAATTTCTTTTACTTTACCCTTGATTCCGTAAGGAACCATGATTTTATGATTTACTACAATTGTTTCCTGAACAGTACCGATAATATCTCCTGCTTCTACTTCATCACCTGCTTTTACAGTTGGTTCAAAGTTCCATTTGATCTCTCTTTTCAGAGAAGGAACTTCAACACCTCTTTTTAAGTTAGTTCCGGAAACTTTCATGATATCATCAAGCGGACGCTGGATTCCATCGTAAATACTGGTAATCAGACCAGGTCCAAGTTCTACGGAAAGAGGTGCATCTGTAGATTCTACCGGTTCTCCAGGTCCGAGACCTGATGTCTCCTCGTAAACCTGAACACTGGCTTCATCACCATGCATCTCGATGATTTCACCAATCAGACGCTGGTTACTTACACGAACCACGTCGTACATATTTGCATCGCGCATTCCCTCTGCAATAACCAGCGGTCCTGCAACTTTTTTAATCGTACCTTTGCTCATGGGAACGAATCACCTGCTTTCTAAAATATTCGTATCGTGACTTTACTAAAATTAATCATCACGTTTCACTTCCAAAAAGGATATCCGAGCCAACAGCCTGCTCTACGGATTTCTTCACGCCTTCCACACCATCGCCTGTATTACCGGAAACGCCCGGAATACGGATAACAGCAGGGAAAAGCTGCTCCTGAAATTTTTCGATTATTTTTTCACACTCTGCAGCCATCGCTTCTGTAATATAAATAATTCCATATTCATTTGCTGCAAGTGCCTCTAATTTTTCTTCGGCCTCTTTTCGGGATGTTACCGGAAACGTGTCAAGACCCAGCGCCGCAAAGCCAAAAATGCTGTCATAATCACCTACTACCGCAATCTTATACATACATTTCCCTTACCCTTTCCCGAATAGAATCATCCGACAGTCCGCTGCGCTTACCGGACACAATGATTCGTACCGTTTTTATTTCATTTTCCCTTGCCAGCACATAAGCTACCAAAGGACCTACCGAAAACGACTGATATTTCTGAGGTTGCATGGTCTGCATCATTCGGTTGTCACACCAACGTTCAAATGCGGAAGCTGATTCTGCAATCGCTCTTCCACCTTCTGCATACTCTGTCTGGGAAAGATACTCTACAATTGCATCCATTCCACTGACTGCTGCTTTTGCAAGCTGGGTTACACTTAATGATTCACATTCCGCCATCGCACGCTTCATAAATTCCATAGATTTTGCGGTTTTCTGTGCACGCACGGCAATCTTAATATCGGCAATGGCAACTGTCGATTCAGCATACTCTTTAATAATGCTGTCCTTTGCCTCTTTTCCTGCCTGATAAACAGCTTCGAGCTGTGCCTTGTCTATGATGATATCACAAAGCTGCCCGTCTCTGGTATGAAGCAGTGCCTCATAAGCTTCTTTTGCCGCTTCTGACATTATCTTTGGAAGTCTGGAAAAATCTTTGCTTCTTACAATCTCAAGCATCTCATCCGGACTGATGGAAGTATCTTCATAATAAATATTTAAATGCTTTCCACTTTCAGATGTACACGCATCTTTAATTGCAGCTTTTAAATTGTGAAACAGATTCGGATAAGACAATACATCAAATACTGACATATCCACCCCTAAATCACGGATTGTCTCCCAGATTTTTTCCTGCTCCCTGCTTAATATCGCCTCTGCATTTTCCGGTGTATCGGCATCTCCCCAGCCTTTTTCCTGAAGCAACTGCAGGCACTGCACATCTGTCTGGCATGCCATCAGCTGTTCAATCACCGCTGAATTTAATAAAGATGTCTCTAACGCACGGATTCGCGCAACCGCATAAGTGTATTTTGTATCAATCAAAACAAGTTCCTCCTTTTTGCGGTTATCGCTTATGAAAATAATAATACATGAACTTTATCGGAAAGTTCACCTTTCTTGGAATCGAACATTGCCTTAAAGGTACAGTTTTCTTCGATTCCTCCATATAAAAGAACAAAACCGCCGCGGATATTATCATTTCCCTCTTTTAACAGAGTCAGTTTTCCGCCTTTTTTGGCTGCAATGTCCATAATTTCGCTTTCAAAATTTTCCGGCATTCTCTTTAAATCATTGGAAGAGAAGCAGATGCTTCCCTCCTGTGGCAGAACGAATTTTTTCAGCATTTTGCGGATAAATTCAAAATAAGATTTATCATCTAACACCAACAGTGCTTCATAAACGTCATCGAGAATCTTTGCAATCACTTCCTGTTTTGCCTGAAGAATTGCTTTTCTTTTCTGCAGATCACGGGAAGATGCTGCTCTTTCTTTTACCGCTTCGAGTTCCGCCTCTGATTTTTTGGAGATACGCCCACATTCTGCCTCAGCATTTTCTTTTGCTGTCTGCATTACTTTTTCTGCATCCTGCTTCGCTTCATCCAAAATTTTCTTTGCACTTAGCTCTGCTTCGTTCAGAATCTGGCTTTTCATTTTTTCTAATCCAGTCATCCCTGCGCTCTCCTTTGCTCTTTTTCTTTCCTGTTTCTATTTTTCGCCCTATAAGTCCTGTAAAATTAGAAGGACAGGTTTGTTACTGAAAGAATAGAAATCAGAAGAGCAAGGATTGCATAAGTTTCAACCATTGCAGGGAAAAGCATTGCTTTACCAAACTGTTCCGGTTTCTTTGCTACAATACCGATTGCTGCTGCTGAAGTCATTCCCTGATATTTACCGGAAATCAGACCTACAATACCAATCGGAAGGCATGCTGCAAGTACTAAAAGACCCTGCTGAGGTGTTAAATCTAACATTCCGCCACCTAATAAACCGATTTTAGAAAGTGTAATAAATCCAACTAACAGACCATAAATACCCTGTGTACCCGGAAGAAGCTGCATAATCAGAACTTTCGCAAATTTGCTTGGGTCTTCTGATACAACTCCTGAAGCTGCCTGTCCTGCAATACCTACACCGATTGCTGAACCTGCACCTGCTAAAAATACTGCTACTGCTGCACCAAGTAATGCATAAACAATTCCTAACTGACTCATAAATAAGTTTCCTCCTTAACATCCACGTATTTCGTAGTTAATTTAAATGGGTTAAATGGCTTTCCGCCACCCTCGTAAAATTTTCCGAAGAATTCTACAAACTGCAAACGATTTGTATGCACATAAGCACCTAACAAGTTAATTGCCAGATTTAATGTGTGACCAATGATAAATACAACAATAAATCCGATTGCACCAAGAATTCCATCTCCTAACATACTTCCCATCTGGTTTACAACCGATGCGATAACTCCTGTCGCAAGACCAAGAGCTAACAGACGGGAATAAGAAAGTACATCACTTAACCATCCTGTTACGTTATAAATATCATAAGCTCCAAGTGCCAGACGAAGTGCGACATTTTTATTTGCACGTCCAGACATCAGAAGCAGACCGACTGCACCTGCGATTGCCATTACTTTACCTGTCACAGAAACTGCCGGTGGGAATGTTCCTGCCGGAATCTGTGAGATAGAAGCAAAGATTGAACTTGGAAGCAGCATTAAAATCAAACCGATTAAGAACACATACCAGATAATAACATCACAGAAGAAATCCATATATTGTTTTTCTTTTGCTAACATATATCCTTTAATTCCAAGTCCCATAAACAGGTGAATCACACCAAACAGCATGGAGTACATTAAAAGGCGCATCGGGTCGTTAAGAGGAACAAACCATACTGCCTTAATCAATCCCGTTGACGGCACATCTACGTGGAAGAATGTTCTTGCAACCACGTCAATGGCATCACCAAAGTATCCGCCAAACAGGACACCCCATACTAAAGTGGAAAGTCCACAATACATAAACATTTTCAATGACTTATACATTCCACGCTCCATGCGCGGGAATTTTTTGATTGCGATGAAACAGGCCAGGAAAATAACCAGACCATAAGCCGCATCGGAAAGCATCAGACCGAAGAAGAATACATAGAAAAATGACATAATAAATGTCGGGTCTACTTCTCCTTTTTTCGGGAGACCATAAGATTCCAGAACACCTTCTACGGATTCAGAAAATCCATTGTTGGAAAGCACAACAGGTGCTTCTTCCTCTTCTTTAATTTCTTCAATTTCGACAACTAAATCATAGTTCTCTTCCATCGCTTTTTTTACTGCGTTTGCTGCTTTTTTCGGTACATAGCCACTGATTAAGAATGTCTTTTCAGACTGCGGAATTGTGCCTAATACTTCATATTTCTGTGCTCTTGTACGGAAATAATCGGAAATCACACGTAACTGTGCACGTTTATCTGCACATTCCTTGATATGATTTTGACAAACTTCAATCTGTTTTTCCAAAAGTCCAATTTCAGCAGTCAGATTTTCCTGCTCTACTTTTGGAATTTCATCACACAGCTGAGACGGTCTTGCAAATCCACCCTGTCTCAATGCGTTTTCAACCAGTTCTGCCTGCTCTCTCAGACAAAGTACTACTACATAAGTACTGTCTCTGTCTGAGGAAAGAATCGTAACATCTACACCTTCGGCATCCGGTGCATGTTCTGCTGTCAGTGTATAAATTTCTTCCAGCGTCATAACACTTGAAAAACTTCCAATCAGAGCTTTTACGCTGCCGGTACCTTCAAAATTCATCGGTACATCCAGACTAAGCCATGGATTTAAGGCTTCTATCTGATTTTCTGTTTTCTGAATATTGGCACGACACTCTGCAATTTCTTTCTGCCAGCCAATCAAATCAGATACCACATCCATGATGTCTTCTTTTTTTGAAATACTCTCTGCGTATTTTTCTTTTTCAATTAGTGTCTTGCCCTCAAGACTAGACAAAAAGGAAGTTTTTTCCGGTGCATATTCCTGAAGAATCTCAAGTGCCTGGTCTGCAGATGACGCTTTCTTTTCAAAGAGAATTCTTGTTCCCTGCGTATCCTGCTTCTCAAAACCACTTTCGTCCTCAAGCACCTGACTGACTTCCATTACTCCCATGGACTGCAGTTTCTCAAGGATAGATTTCCGGTCCTTTTTCAGTGCGCAGATACTAACTCGCTGCATCTGCAATACTGCCATGTTCGCATCCCTCCTTTTTTGTTTTGTTAAACTTTAAGCGGATATCTTTTATTTCTACCGCTTCTTCCGGTGCATTTCGCACTCAGATTAATTCGGAAATAATCAAATCAACCGCTTCATTCTTGCGGCCTATTGCCGCAGCTTTCATGCTTTCAATTTCTTTCTCCGTCTGTTTTAAAGCTTCGTCTGTGCGTTGCTTTTCGGAGTTCTCTGCAGATTCACGCAATTTTTCCGCCTTCTGCTGTGCTTCAGAAACCATGTCCGCATACAGTTTTTTGGAAGCTTCCTCTGCTTCCTGGGATATTTTTAAGCTCTGACGTTTGGCTTCCTGCACCATTTCATCTGCTTTTTTCTCTGCATCCCTGATTTCTTTGATTGTTCCTTCTATCACAGTATCACCACCTTCACATATTTTAAATATTACTATGCTTTATGCATTTTGTCAATATTTTAACGTACAATTACAAATTTTGCATCATTTTTTTATTTTTATTTTATAATAAGCACGCAATACCAGAAAATGCACGTCATACCCTCTACCTAAATCTGTATTTTTTTGTACATTTTGCCAGTTTCTGTTCAATATTTGAATGTGTTTCTTCTTATTATAAATGTAGCACTTTAGCACAAAAAATTGCCTTGTATTTTTGAATAAATACAAGGCAATTTTCACTCTATCTTTATCGTTACATTTCAATTTTCAGTTTTTAATCATACAAATAATTGGCATACCGCTCATCTGAAATATTTTCTGCATCAATCCATTCGATTCCAGGATTAATATTTTCATCATTTTCCATTCCAAGTGCTGCTCTCGCTGCTGCTACAACCGTCGCATAGCCCATTCCATAAGCATTTTGAACCAGCACTCCCACTTCTTTTCCAGATTTGATGGCGTCTTTCTGCTTCTTTCCTGCATCAATTCCGACAACTGCTATTTCTTTTCCAGAGGCTGAGATTGCATCCAGCACTGCACCTGCCGTATTTTCATTCGTACAGAAATATCCCTTTACATCAGGGAACAGTTTTAACACACTCTCTGCCATCTCACTGACAGAAGTTTCTTCATTTTGATGAGAGATATTTACAATCTCAATATCTGGATATTTTTCTGCAATCGTCTCGGTAAAGCCCTGTTCTCTCTCCTGACAGTTCTGAGCACTTTCCACATGCGCCATTACCGCAACTTTTCCACTTCCGCCGATTGCATCCGCAAGTTTTACTGCTGCTTGTGCTCCTGCCTGATAGTTATCCACAACACAGGTTGCATTGACATTTCCGGCTTTCACTCCAGAATCCAAGACAATAACCGGTATTCCATTTTCTTCTGCTGCCTCAAGCTGAGCCTGACAGGAATCCATGTCAATTGCAGAGAGACATAATACATCCGGATTTTCTTCAAGCACCGCATCAATAATATTAATCTGATTATCTACATTGGTCTCATCTGACGGGCCTTCAAAAGACAATTTAATCTTATTATCTCCTTTATATCCCAGCTTTTCATTCAAATCTTTAACAGCAGCATTCATGCCACTTTTAACCGACATCCAGAAGCCGTTTTTCGTACTCTTTACTACAACTGCAATATGGCTTCCTGCCTCTAAATTAATTCCATCTAAGGATGTATAATCAATCGTGCTTCCGTTTTCACGGAGCTTCTCCATTATCAAATCATCCTGCATATCCGAATCCTGTGCTTCTGTTTCCTGCTCTTTGATATTCTCTGTTTTATCAGATGCTGTATTTTCTTCTGTATCCGTTCCATTATTTTTAGTATTATCCTGGGATTTATCGTCTTTTTTATTCTCGTTCTTCTTATCTGTCTTTGTTTCTTCTATATCTTCCACACTAGAACTTGCCGCTGTTTCACTTTTCTTGCTCTGGCAGGAAGTCAGACCTCCTGTTGCAAGCACTGCACATAATAAAACTGCAACTGCTCTTTTCATATACTCTTCTCCTCCGCTTTTTTTCTCTATCTGCCTTTTTCTTTTTATGCACTATTATTTTCTAAGTCCAACCATGTTTTCATTATACACGAAACAATTTTTGTGTCTATAGGTATTTTGTGACAAATTTGTGAAGAAATGCATCAAAACGGACAGTTTTATTCAAGTCAAACGGCCATAAGACTTGGCTCATGATTCTGGTCAGCATAAGCTGACAGATGCTCTCAGAATCATTGCAAATTCCCAAGGAGCGTTTATCTCAGTCGAAGATTGAGATAACTCTTAAATTTCTGATATCTGTTTATCAGGCAACCGGAAAACGCTCCGGAATTGGAAGCTCAAATTTCATCTGCTTTTTCGTAATCGGATGTACGAAATTTAACTTATAGGCACAAAGTGCAATCTGCACCCAGTCTTTTGTGCCTGCAAGCGCCGGATTGTACTTCGTATCTCCATAGAGTGGGAAACCTGCATTTGCCGTCTGTACCCGAATTTGATGATGCCGTCCGGTAAACAGATGAATCTCTACCAATGCCATGTCATCTTTTTCTTTTAATACCTGATACTCCAGTATTGCCTTTTTCTTTCCTGCCTCGGATTCCTTTGCAATTCTCGATGTATTGGTTTTTGCATCTTTTATCATCCAGTCTTCTAATCTGCCACTCTTTTTCTCCGGTATCTTAGATGTCACAGCCAGATAATACTTATCCATCTTTCCGTCCTGCATTTGTTTATTCAATCCTGCCGCTGATTTTTTATTCTTTGCAAAAACAAGGATTCCCTCAACCGGCTGATCCAACCGATGAATCACTGCAAGATAAAGCGGTTCTTTCTTTCTCGCCAGATAGCCAAGCAGGGCATGCTCCAGGTCCTGGTTTCCAACCCGTCTGTTCTGCACCGGCATGCCCGCTGGTTTATGACAGACCAGTAAATCCTTGTCTTCATAAAGAATGATGTCCTCAATTGTTGTATATCCCATTTTGTTTTTCCTTTCTTTCTCCTTAATATATATCTAAAACTTACTAAAGCTTATTTTTCTGCGCACACAAGGACAACCGCCATACCTTCAACTTTTTTCAGATACAACGGTTGCCCTAATGATGTTCTGCGTTATTCAATTTTAATAATTCCTCTCTTTTTT
>JAIIAN010000295.1 GCA_022717655.1 Bacillota bacterium
AAATGCAATTAAAAAATAGTCGTTTGGCAGATAGCCATACTTTCGGATTAACAGATTTAAAAATACATTTGCATAAGTATCACCGGAGATAAAAATTCCCTTTCGGATACCGGAATAATTCAGTTCAATTTGTTCTAAAATATGAGTTAGGTGGCTTTTTACTTCTTCGTGGGAAGTTCCCATCTCTTCCATAAAAGTATGATGTAGTAATTGGTGTTTTTCACAATAATCATCAAATGCTTCCACTCGTTTATAAGCAGGAGTTGTTCGGGTTGTTGGAGCACTGATATGCAAAAATACTTCGCAGTCATGGGAAGAGAGATTTTCACAGGCGAGAATCGTTCCTTGATAGTTATCGGAATTGACACTTGAGATATAAACATCTTCCCGCTCTACAGCAACTAATGGAAGATGAAGATTTGCCAGTTCAATCGAGGGAAGTGTGTGACTTAAGATAATTAATCCTTCAATCTTATAAGCTAAAAGTTCCTGTAAGTAAGTTCTTTCATCTTCTTTTGAGCCATTGCTGATAAAAACCAGAAATTTATAGCCAAAAGCTTCATAGGTTGATAAAATCTGATTTAAAATCTCAGAATAATAACGAACATATAAGTTTGGGATGATGATGCCGATAAATTCGGTACATCCGTTCGCCAGAATTTTTGCAACTTTGTTTTCTTTATAATTTAATTTTTCAAGTGCCTCTGCAATAATGTTCCGATTTTGTTCCGTTAAGGTCTCCGGATGATTAAAATAACGGGAGATTGTAGTTTTTGAAAAGTTTGTATATTTTGCAATGTCATTGAATGTGATGTTGTTTTTTTTATTTGCCATAGTAAAATACCGCCTTTCTAAAAATCAGTATATCAAAAAAGAGAAAAAGAAACAATGGAATTTTATAAAGTAACCGGTTTTACAAAAATGACAAAAATCCGAATAAAAATTGATAAAAATGCTGAAAAATACTTTTATCATTGAGATATACATAGGTTTGTGATAGAATACAGTATAGAAAAACCGGTTACTTTACAAAACGAAATTAAAAAATCAGATTCTGGGAGGAAAAAATGAATAAAAAAGATATGATTTTTCAGGAACGATTAAATCGTCATCACGACGAACTTCGCTGGCTGTATATGGAACTTTATGGAAATGATGCAATGTTTGCAGAATTATGTGACCAGATGTATGAGTATTACAAAGCAAGAAAGCAAAAACTGCATAATCGTGATGCAAAACGAATAAAAGAAGCAGAGTGGTTTAAGAAAAAAGACATGCTTGGAATGATGCTTTATATTGATAATTTTGCTGGAAATTTACAAGGTGTACAGACAAAACTGGATTATTTAAAAGAATGTAACGTAAATTGTATTCATCTGATGCCGTTTTTAGATTCACCGGAAGGACGTTCTGATGGCGGTTATGCAGTTGCAGATTTTCGGAAAGTAAAACCAGAGCTTGGAACAATGGAAGATTTAGCAAAATTAACGGATGCCTGTCATGCAAAAGACATGAATGTGTGTATGGATTTTGTTATGAATCATACATCAGAAGACCATGAATGGGCGAAAAGAGCCAGAAATGGAGAAGGCGAGTACATGAGCCGTTACTTCTTCTATGATAATGATGAAATTCCAAAACAATATGAAGAAACCGTACCACAGGTCTTTCCGACAACAGCACCAGGAAACTTCACGTATCTTCCAGATTTGAATCATTATGTATTGACTACCTTTTATCCATATCAGTGGGATTTAAATTATAAAAATCCAAGAGTATTTAATGAGATGATGTATAATTTTCTGTTTCTTGCGAATCAGGGAATTGATGTAATCCGAATTGACGCTGTTCCGTATATCTGGAAAGAATTAGGAACACCGTCTCGTAATCTTCCACAGGTACATACGATTGTACGAATGATGCGTATGATTGGTGAAATTGTATGCCCGAGTGTTATCTTACTTGGAGAAGTTGTCATGGAACCGGAAAAAGTAGTACCATATTTTGGAACAGTGGAAAAACCGGAATGTCATCTGTTATATAATGTAACAACAATGGCAACAACCTGGCATACCGTTGCCACACAGGATATCCGATTGCTGAAAAAACAGATGGATATTGTAAATGAACTTCCAAAAGAGTATCTGTTTTTAAATTATTTAAGATGCCATGATGATATTGGCTGGGGACTTGATTTTGAAACACTCAAAGATTATGGAATGGAAGAAATTGCACATAAACGCTTTTTAAATGATTTCTTTACCGGAAAAACACAAGGAAGTGTAAGCCGTGGAGAACTCTATAACGATGACCCTGTCACAATGGATGCACGCTTCTGCGGAACAACTGCATCGATGTGTGGAATTGAGACAGCATTAAGAGAAGATAATGCTGAAAAATTAGAAGAAGCAGTCCGCATGGATGTGATGCTTCACGCATATATGCTGGTACAGTCTGGAATTCCAATGTTATACAGCGGAGATGAAATTGCCCAGTTAAATGATAACCACTATAAAGAAAATCCACAAAAAGCAGAAGACTCACGCTATATTCATAGAGGAGCATTTTTGTGGGAAAATGCAAAAAAACGAAAAGAGAAATATTCGGTGGAAGAAATCGTATTTGATTCCCTGGCAAAATTAGAGAAGATAAGAAGAAATGAGACTGTGTTTGATGCAAAAGCAGACGTGTATACTTATGATGTAAAAGAGAATAAAATCCTTGGAATCTTAAGAGAAGATGAGAATACAAGATTTATTGCCCTGTTTAATTTCGGAAATGAACCACGGACAGCATGGATGCAGGAAGAAGGCGAATTTGAAGATTTGTTTACAGGAAAGAAGATGGAGTTAAAAGATGTGGAACTGGCTGCACATGGATTTGTGTGGGCGGTGAGAAGAAAATAAGAATAAGAGCAAAAAGAGAAACAGCCGGAAGAGTATATATAAAAACTC
>JAIIAN010000296.1 GCA_022717655.1 Bacillota bacterium
TTGAAGGTACGATGAATGAATATTCCTCCTTAGCTCAGTCGGTAGAGCATGCGGCTGTTAACCGCAGTGTCGTTGGTTCGAGTCCAACAGGGGGAGCTTTTTTTGTTTGGAAAACTACCTATTTATATAGGTAGTTTTTTGATTTATGGGAAACTTCGTCTTATGAATCAAAAAATGTTCCGCAAGAATGTGCATTGGTGCATTTTTTGTTCTATGATATAATCAGGCAGTCAAGCAGTTAAAAAATCAGGCAAAACTTTTAAATAAAAGTAAGCCTGATTTTTTTGGGGTATAGATTAGATTAAGGCAGGGTCTGTTACCCCATTTTGCTCAAATGCTTTTTGACGGTCAATGCAGGTTCCGCAATGACCACAAGGTTTTTCTTTACCTTCATAACAGCTCCAGGTAAGGTGATAAGGAACATGCAGTTCAAGTCCGGTACGAACAACATCTGCTTTGGTTAAATTTACAAAAGGAGCTTCTATTTTTAATTGATGTCCGCTTCCCTCATAAATTGCCTGATTCATAGCATTTTGAAAAGCATCACTGCAGTCTGGATAAGCGTTTCCGGCTGCATCATCGCTATGAGCTCCATAATAGATGACATCACAATTTTTGGAAAGTGCAATGCTTGCAGCACAGGAAAGAAACAGACCGTTTCGGAATGGAACATAAGTGGAGACCGGTTTTCCATCCGAATGTTTTAACTGTTCAGCATAAGATTCTTCTGGAATTTCCTGAGAAGAATGACTTAACAAGGAACAGTCACTATATTGAAAAATAGTAGATAAATCAAAATGTAACATTTCTATATTGTAATAATCAGCGACAGCTTTTGCCGCCTCGATTTCTTTGGTATGTTTTTGTCCGTAAGTAATTGCAAGTGCAATCACATTTTCTTTTCCATATTTTTCTATGGCAAGACCTAAACAGGTTGTGCTGTCTACTCCGCCACTGGATAATACTAATGCTTTCATAATAACCTCCATCATAAAATAAGAATAAATTTAGATACTTTCGGAATATATAGTTAAACGCCTCGTTCTTCAGGGTCCCAGATTACCTTATGCATTTGAATTTGAAGATTTACATCATTCATTTTGTGATGTTTCATAAATTCTACAATTTGAGTGGGTTCAATCATCCCAAAAACTGGACTAAGATAAATATGACATAGACCCTTTAAGTGATAGGATTGAATGATTTCAAATGCCCTTTGGCAGTCAGAAAGTGAACCTACAACAAATTTTACCGTATCTTTTGGCTGTAAAATGGAAAAATTGCTTAAACACATCTTTTGTTCCATCTTACTGCAGGAGAGTTTATAATCCATAGTAAAAGAAACAGAAGAACCAAAATGGCAAAATGGTCTAAGGTCGATACTTCCATTTGTTTCAATTTCAATATGAAGAGAAGAGTCAGATGCCAGAAGTTCTAATAGTTCCTTGATAAAAGGGCGATAAAGAGGCTCTCCTCCAGTTAAGGTGACATTTTTAATACCGGATTCTAAAATGGTTTGATAAATTTGATTTGCCGTCATTTCTCTTGCAGGGGCATCTGTTTCGTTTGCCCACTTGGTATCGCAGTAACTGCAGGAAAGATTACATCCTTTCATTCGAATAAAAATAGCCAATTGTCCGGCCAATGGACCTTCTCCATTGATACTTGTAAAAATTTCAACAACATCATAAATCGCTTGAGTTGACATGGTTTGATTACTCCTCATAAATCGCGCAGTTTTTTGGGGTTTCATATACGGTTACCCGCCTTAAAGTGTAGCCATGGGATTTCATTTTTGTATAAAAATAAGATGCCATGCGTTCTGCAGTTGGTCGAAATGGGAGTTCAACAATTTTGAAATTTTCTTCCTTTAACGCGGTTAAAGTAGTAGGTTTAAGACTGCCTTTTTCAATGATTAAAGCATGGTCAAAAAAATCAGTTTCTGTTTTTAAGTCATGTTTTAAATCACCAAAGTCGACAAGCATATCGCGGGTCTGAGTGTCAGTGCTTAAAGTTTTGCTACAGATTTCAACGATTACCCGCCATTGGTGTCCATGAAGATTACGACATTTGCCTTGATAATCAAAAAGAAAGTGAGCGGAGTCAAAAGTCTGCTCTGTTTTTAATAGATACATAATCATCCTTTCCGTTCGTTTACGGATATGGATATTGCTTTTAATAAAAAGAAATTTCTTTAAAATTAAAAAGACATGATGCACAAAATGGGCGTCATGTCAAAGTATGAAACAATATACATAGCCCTGGTTTTATTTAAAGACAGGATGGTGCAAACGAACTGTCTGTTATAATATAAAATTTCAAAGTTGAGTATAGCATTAGAGAAATTTCCTGTCAAGAATACAAAAAAAGAGATTCGGAAAAATCGAATACAATGAAAACGAAATGAAAAAGAAAATTTTGTTAAAAATCTAGTTGACAAACAGAGAAGGGGTGTGATATAGTATCAGAGTTGTCACTGATAAGTGACTGAAAAAATATAGAACTCAATCTAAATTATCAGTAAATTAAAAAAGTTGTTGACAAGTTATGTTAGATATGGTATTCTAAACAAGCTGTTGCGACAAGAAAAAAAGTTACTTGAAATTTAAAAAAGTAAAAAAGTTCTTGACAAATGCAAATGGTTTTGATACAATATAAAAGCTGTCGAGGAAAACGACAACAAATCAAAACAAAAAACTTTGAAAAAAGTTAAAAAAGTTCTTGACAAACGAAAACGGTTTTGATATAATATAAAAGCTGTCGCTGATAAATAAAGAACGACAGGAACCTTGATAACTGAACAGTGAAACACATGAAAACGAAAATTCTTTTACATTCATTTATTAAAAAAGAACGGTTCAATGAACCAAAACAGTAAAAGGGATAGATAGCCAAGTAGTTATCTTGAACTTGGACAAACACTATATCAGAGAGTTTGATCCTGG
>JAIIAN010000047.1 GCA_022717655.1 Bacillota bacterium
CGTCTGGGGCGGGCTTATCGGCACCGGCGTGGCTTTCGTGCTCGCCTGCGTGCTGACCTTCTTCGCCGGCCTGCCGCGCGCCAGCGCTGCACCGGGCGCCGTGACGGTAGCCCCGGCCTCGGCAAACGATATTCTGGCGCCGATGAGCGGCAGCGTTATCGCCCTCGAGCAGGTGCCGGATAGCACCTTCGCCAGCGGCCTGCTGGGTAAAGGGGTCGCCATTATCCCGGCGGTGGGCCAAGTGATTGCCCCGTTCCCGGGCGAAGTGGCCTCCCTGTTTCAGACTAAACACGCCATCGGCCTGCAAAGCGACAGCGGCATTGAGCTGCTGATCCACGTCGGCATCGACACGGTCAAACTCGACGGCGTGCCCTTTACCGCGCATGTGAAAGAGGGCGACAGGGTACAGGCCGGCGATCTGCTGATTGAGTTTGATCGCCAGGCGATTCTGGACGCCGGCTACGACCTGGCGACCCCGATCATTATCAGCAACAGCGACGACTACCGGGAAATTGATACGGTGGCGTCCAGCGCCGTCGAAGCCGGTCAGCCGCTGTTGTCAGTCAGCCATTAATCACAGGAGAAAAAGATGAAAAATGCTAAAATGAAAGAGAGTGGGATTTTTAAGGCTGATGCGGAGTATAATGAAAGAAAGAATAAAAATGGGGTGTACAGGGATAAGATGAAAGTTCTGCTGTTTCTTTCAGAAATGATAATTCCGCTGATTTTATTTTACATTGTCGGTTTCGGTGTATTAATGAAATGTGATATCTATGAGGAATTTGTAAAGGGCGCAAAAGAGGGTTTAGAGACAGTCATTCAGATTCTTCCAACATTAATCGGACTTATGGTGGCAGTAGGAGTCCTGCGTGCTTCAGGATTTTTGACGATGCTTGGAGAAGTGCTCGGAAAGGTGACAGAGCCGTTTGGATTTCCGTCGGCTTTAGTACCGCTTACAATTGTGCGGATGTTTTCTTCAAGTGCGGCAACAGGGCTTTTGCTTGATATTTTTCGAGAATTTGGAGCAGATTCCCGAAATGGAAAAATTGCTTCTATTATGATGTCGTGCACGGAAACGATTTTTTACACGGTGTCGGTGTACTTTATGGCGGCAAAAATAAAGAACACAAGATACACGATAGCAGGCGCATTTCTTGCTTCTGTGGTGGGACTTGTTGCAAGCGTATGGCTTGCAGGCTACATGGGGTGAAAAAGGTTGACAACCCCATGTTTAGATGTTACTATGGTAGCACGTTAAAATATGAAAGATGGATATTATAATGAAGTGAGCGAGAGAGCCCACGGTTTTAACCGTTTGAAAATACATAGAAAGGCAAGGGTCGAAAGAGAAAAATGAGATATTATGATAAGATAACACCAGATGGAACAAAAGATTTACTTTTCGGTGAATGTGAACAGCGTTCACAGGTAACAAAGACCCTGAAGGACTTGTTTACAGCCCAGGGGTATCGGAGGGTTATGACACCCGCACTTGAATTTTATGATGTATTTGGAAAATCAGCGGCGAAATATCTGCCAAAGGAAAGTATGTATAAGCTGACAGACCATAAAGGAAGACTGATGGTACTCTGTCCAGATTGTACCGTACCTGTGGCCAGATTGACGGCAACCAGATTAAAAGGGATGCCGATGCCGCTTCGTTTATTTTATAATCACAATATTTACCGTATGTTTCCGGAATTAAAAGGAAAAAGTACAGAAATCAATCAGGTGGGAATTGAACTGATTGGCGGAGAAAAATTAAGAAGTGACCTTGAAGTGGTAGAGCTGGCAGCAAGAAGTTTAAGTACCATCGGAAATGGAAAATACCGTCTGGAATTATGTGATATCGGTTACTTTAAGGCAATTATGAACAGTCTGGATGTGGATGAAGATACCAAAGAAGAAATCCGTTATCAGATTGAACAGAAAAACTATGCCTCACTTACAGATATGCTTGGAAAATACAAAGACAGCAAAGCTGCGCAGGCACTCTTAAAACTGCCAAGATTGTTTGGCGGTGCAGAAGTATTTGAAAAAGCGTATGAACTGTTTGATGAAAATGGTGCAAAAGAAAGTCTGGATTATTTAAAGGGAATTTATGAATACTTACAGGCACTGGGACTTGGTGATAGAGTAATCATCGATTTGGGACTTGTTAACCTGGCAGAATATTATACCGGAATTATCTTCCGCGGTTATTTCCATGGAATTGGAGAACAGGTGCTTTCCGGTGGTCGTTATGACCAGCTTCTTCATGATTTTGGAGTGGAAGAGTGTTCGGTCGGATTTGGAATCAACGTAGATTTGGCAAGCCAGAAAGTAAAAACAGTAGAAGAAAATATACCGGAAGTGCTGGTATTTGCACCGGATACGAAGTTTTTGGCAAAAGCAGTCCACCATCGCAGAGAACTGGAAGACCAGGGCATGCTGACGGAAAACTGCGTTTTTGATACAATGGAAGAAGCATTTGATTATGCAAAAATGAGAGGAATACCGAAAGTGCATCTGGTGGGAGACGATATTACCGTTTGTTTAACGAAGAAAAAATAGGATGTATAGCTACTCACTGGGAGGCAATGAAAGATGAAACCAATTAGAATTGCGCTTACAAAGGGGCGCTTAGAAAATAAAACAGTAGAACTTTTAGAACGTTTAGGATATGACTGTACCAATGCCAGAAAAAAAGGCAGAAAATTAATTATGCCAATTGGAAATGGCGAAATCGAAGTCGTGCTTGCGAAGGCGGCCGATGTTGTTACTTATGTAGAAAGTGGTGTCTGTGACATGGGTGTAGTCGGAAAAGATACCATCATGGAAAAAGGCGGAACATTTTATGAAGTGGCAGATTTAGGATTTGGAAAATGTCGTTTTGCTGTTGCGACCTTAAAAGAGAAAGACTTATATGAAGGCTATCGAACTTTAACGATTGCAAGTAAATATGTCAATGTCGCAAAAAATTATTTTGAACAAAAAAACATGGATGTAGATGTTGTAAAAATTGAAGGATCCGTGGAACTTGCACCGGTACTTGGACTTGCAGATGCAATTGTAGATATTGTGGAAACCGGTACAACTTTAAAAGAAAATGGGCTTGTTGTAAAAGAAGAGGTGTGTCCGGTCAGTGCCAGACTGATTGTTAACATCGCAAGCATGAAGCTTAGAAAAAAAGAAATCGAAGAATTAATCGATAAAATCGAAAAAGATATTAAAAAAAGAGAAAAGGAGGCCTAGAAAATGACGTATGTATTACCGGAAAAATTAAAAGACTTAAATCCTTATGACCCTGTAACGGAGGATTTTCGGATTCATCTTGATGCAAATGAAAGTTTCTGTGAAGTACCGGAAAACATCAGGCAGGAAATTTTAAATGCGGTTTCTAATGTTGCATTTAACCGTTATCCTGACCCGTACGCAAGAAAATTATGTGAAAAAGCAGGTGCATATTATCATGTAGACCCGAAACTTTTAACTGCCGGAAATGGTTCAGATGAATTAATTTCTCTGGTAGTACCGTATTTTCTGGACGAGGGTGATACGATGCTTGTCGCAGTACCGGATTTTTCCATGTACTGGTTTTACGCACCGTTTCACAAAATCAAAGTAGAATCCCTTCAAAAAGAAAACAGCATGAAAACTTCTGCAGAAGAGATTTTACAGCGTGCAAAAGAGAAAAATGCAAAACTGCTGATTTTTTCCAATCCGTGTAATCCGACTTCTCTTGGAATCGGACGTGATGATATCATAAAAATTATCGAGGGTACGGATGCGCTGGTAATTGTGGATGAAGCTTATATGGAATTTGA
This sequence comes from Bacillota bacterium, assembly GCA_022717655.1. GTDB lineage: Bacteria > Bacillota > Clostridia > Lachnospirales > Lachnospiraceae > Blautia. The sequence goes on from JAIIAN010000047.1 coordinate 3,807, forward strand.
AAACGAAAGGAATTCCGTATTAAACGAAGTAGAAAATTATGATAATTTAATTGTTTTAAAGACCTGTTCGAAGGCATTTGGAATGGCAGCAATCCGTCTTGGAATTGCAGTTACCAACGAAAAGCTGACAGGAATTTTACATGCAATCAAAGCACCGTATAATGTCAATTCCGTGACACAGGCAATCGGATGCGTATTATTTTCTCATCCGGAATATCTGGCTTCCTGCATTGATGCTTTAAAGGCATCCAGAGACGAGTTATATCAGGCAGTGAAAGCAATGGAAGATAAAAAAACAGAAATCGAAACCGTCTACGAGACAAGTACCAACTTTATTTTCATGAAGGTAAAACGTGCAAAAGAAGTGTTTGAAGCATTAAAACAAAGAGGCATTTCGATTCGGTTTATGAATGGTTATCTTCGAGTAACCGCAGGTACAAAAGCAGAAAATAAAGAAGTGATAGAAGCACTTTGGGAACTGGTTCAGTAGGAGGCAGAGATGAGAGAAAAACAGATAATAAGAACCACAAAAGAAACAGACATCAATCTGACTCTGAGTTTAGATGGAAGCGGAACGTATAACGGAACTTGCGGAGTTGGATTTTTTGACCACATGCTGAGCGCATTTTGCGTTCATGCAGGATTTGATTTGGACCTTAAGATGAAGGGAGATTTGGAAGTAGACTGTCATCACAGTATTGAAGATTTGGGAATTGTGCTGGGACAGGCATTTGCGGAAGCAGTTGGTGATAAGGGAAGTATCTGCCGGTACGGAAGTTTTTATATTCCAATGGATGAAGCACTTGGGTTTTGCTCTCTGGATATCAGTGGACGTCCATTTCTGGTATTTGACGCAGAGTTTACGAACCAAAGTGTAGGAACATTGGATTGCTGTATGGTAAAAGAATTTTTTCGGGCATTTGCATTTAACGGAGGAATTACGCTGCATTTGAAATGTCTGTACGGCGAAAATGACCATCACATCATAGAGGTATTATTTAAGGCAGTGGCACATGCGTTAAAAGAAGCAGTAAAGCCAAATGGCGGACAAATCTTATCTTCAAAGGGGATGCTGGCATGATAGCAATTATTGATTATGGGGCAGGAAATCTGTTTAGTGTAAAAAATGCATTGGATTTTTTGCAAAAAGAAAGTACAATAACAGAGGATGTGCAGGAAATCCGTAAGGCAGATGCAATGATTCTTCCGGGAGTCGGAGCATTTCCGGATGCCATGCGCATGTTGAAAGAAAAAGGACTGGATAAAGTTATCTGTGAAGAAGCACAAAGAAAACCACTGCTTGGAATCTGCTTAGGCATGCAGATGTTATTTGAGACAAGCTATGAGTTTAAAGAAACAAAAGGGCTTGGACTCTTAGAAGGCAGTGTTGTTCCAATCGATGGAGGTGGATTAAAGATTCCTCACATGGGATGGAATAACCTGACGGTTTTAAATCCGTGTAAGATGACAGAAGGATTAAAAGAAGATGCTTATGTGTATTTTGTACATTCCTTCCGTGCAGAGACAAAAGATGAAAATATTTCCTGCTATACGGTGTACAATGAGAAAATCCCGGCACTTGTGCAGAAGGGATTTGTATACGGAGCACAGTTCCATCCGGAAAAAAGCGGTTCGGTGGGACTGGGGTTACTCGAAAAATTTGCTGATTTAGCGAAAATACAGGAGGAAGAGCGATGATTATATTACCGGCAATTGATATTAAAGATAAACAATGCGTACGTCTGGTAAAAGGAGATTATGCGACGGCTCACCAGGTTGCCGAAAGCCCTTACAAGACAGCAGAATCTTTTAAAGCTGCGAATGCCTCCTGGATTCACATGGTAGACCTGGATGGAGCGAAGGAGAAGAAACCGGTCAATCAAGAAATTTTTGAACGTGTGGCAAAAGAATCCGGATTGAAAGTAGAAGTGGGCGGAGGAATCCGTGACATGAAAACGATTGAATATTACCTGGAGCGTGGAATCGAGAGAGTCATTCTTGGTTCAGTCGCAGTAAAAAATCCGGAGCTTGTAAAAGAAGCTGTAAAAGAATTTAAAGAGCGTATTGCGGTTGGGATTGATGCAAAAAATGGAATGGTTGCAACAGAAGGATGGCTGGAAAAAAGCGATGTCAGTTATCTGGATTTGGGACTTGCAATGGAAGATGCAGGCGTAAAGACCATTATTTTTACCGATATTTCAAGAGATGGAACTTTAACCGGAGTCAATACCGAACAGCTGGGACGTTTAAATGAAACCGTATCCTGCAACATTATTGCAAGTGGCGGAGTCAGTTCCATCAAAGATATTGAAAATTGTCTGGATTTGAATCTGTATGGATGCATCTGCGGAAAAGCACTTTATACAGGAGCGTTGAGTTTAGAGGAAGCAGTGCGAAAGGCGGGTGTGCAGACATGTTAGCAAAACGAATTATTCCGTGTCTGGATGTCCGTGACGGAAAAGTGGTAAAAGGTGTCAATTTTGTTGGAATTAAAGAAGTCGGAGACCCGGTGGAATGTGCCATTGAGTATGACAAACAGGGGGCAGACGAAATCTGTTTTCTGGATATCACGGCGACCCATGAAGGAAGAGGAACAATGGTTGATGTCGTAAGAAGAACGGCAAAACATGTTTTTGTTCCGCTGACAGTAGGCGGAGGAATCCGTACGGTAGATGATTTTCGTGAAATTTTAAGAGCAGGTGCGGATAAAGTTTCCGTCAATTCGGCAGCAGTCAGACGACCGGAACTGATTCGTGAAGCAGCGGAAATCTTTGGAAGCCAGTGCGTGGTTGTCGCAATTGATGCCAAACGAGATGAAACGGGCACATTTACAGTTGTGGTAAACGGCGGAAGAATTGATACCGGATTAAACGCCGTAGAATGGGCAAAAAAATGTCAGGAACTTGGTGCAGGAGAAATCCTTCTGACTTCAATGGATACGGATGGATGCAAAGAGGGATTTGACCTGGAACTTTGCAATGCCGTCTGTGATGTAGTCAGTATTCCGGTCATTGCAAGCGGCGGATGCGGAAAACTGGAACATTTTTCGGAAGTGTTTGAAAAGAGCGGTGCAGATGCGGCACTTGCAGCTTCTCTGTTTCATTTTAAAGAACTGACTGTTGAAGAAGTAAAAGAACATTTAAAGGAATGTGAGATTCCGGTAAGGAGATAAAGATGGATTTTGACCGTTATTTTGTAAAAGGGGAGCTGATTCCGGCGATTGTGCAGGAAGAGGGAACCGGAGAAGTTTTGATGCTTGCCTATATGAATAAAGAAAGTCTGAAAAAGACATTTGAGACAGGATATACCTGGTTCTACAGCCGTTCCAGACAGGAACTCTGGAATAAAGGTGCAACTTCCGGTCATCTGCAGAAAGTGGTGGATATCAAATCGGACTGTGATGATGACACGCTTTTAGTGACTGTGATTCAGACAGGTGCTGCCTGCCATACCGGAAATCACAGCTGTTTCTTTACAGATATCTGGAAAGAAGGAGGAGAACGTAATTAGACGTTTTTTAATGATAACAGGCAAGGTGCTCTTAGCGCCTTTCCTGTTTTGTTTATTTTGGATTTCAAGAATCTTTGAATTATTTTTAAAGATTTCAAGACCGATTGTTACGATTCTATGTGCAATCGGTTCAGTAGGAATTACAATCGGGGCAATCATCCATATTTTTTTCTATCTTCAGGGAAGAGGAATCAGTGTATGGGGGATTGTCCTTTCGGTGTTTTTTGCAGCAGCCCTGATGGTTGTGCCGGCAGCAGGTGTTGGAGTGGTAATCGTAGTATTAGAAGGAATCTGTAATGGGATTTACCGGATGTACCGCCCTGCGATGGAGAAGATGAATCTGGAAGAAGAGAAAAAGGATTATCATCTGGCGGAATGTGAATGGGATGAAAAGACACCGGAAGCTCCCTGGAAAAATAAAGAAGAATGTGAACGAAAGATTCATTATTTTAAAGGGGTAAAAGACAAGGAAGAACTGGAAAAACGGCTTTCCGGACTCTTACGGATTTATCGACCAGAGAAAGAATTTGCCGAAGATGCACTGACACGAAGCATTTTGGATGAATTTGAATATTTAAAAGGCAGACTTCCGGATAAGGCGAAAGATGTATGATGAAAAATGCAAAAACCGCCCGAAGAAATCCTGTCCGAGAAGTTGACAAGACCTTGAAAAGCGATATAATAAAAGAATAAAGAATGTTTAAAATTCAATTATTGTGGAGGAATTTAAAATGAAAGTATTAGTTGAAACATCTGCAAGACACGTACATTTATCACAGGAACATCTGGAAATCCTTTTCGGAAAAGGTCATGAGCTGACAGTGAAAAAAATGCTGAGCCAGCCGGGACAGTTCGCATGTGAAGAAAAAGTACAGGTAATCGGACCGAAGAGTTCTTTAAAAATGTCTGTATTAGGACCTGTAAGAAAAGATACACAGGTTGAAGTATCTTTAACAGATGCAAGAGCAATCGGTGTTACAGCTCCAATTCGTGAATCCGGTGATATCGCTGGTTCAGGTGCCTGTAAGTTAGTAGGTCCTGCTGGTGAAGTAGAACTGACAGAAGGTGTTATCGCTGCAAAACGTCACGTACATATGACTCCAGAAGATGCAGAAGCAGCAGGAGTAAAAGATAAAGACATCGTAAAACTGGACATCCAGTCTCCAAACGGACGTTCTTTAACATTCGGTGATGTTGTTGTTCGTGTAAGCGCAAGCTATGCAACAGCTGCACATATCGATACAGATGAAGCAAATGCTCTTTGCCCAGGTAAAGAATGCTACGGCGAAATGATTAAATAATTTAAGAAATCTAATAGAAAGCCTCATAAATGAGAATACTCATTTATGAGGCTTTTTTGCGTTGATTTTAGCAAATATAATCATAAAACATTATACTTGTGCAAAATACACCAAAAACGTTTATGATTTTCGTATATTAATAATGGCTGATTTTGATTGATTTTGAATGGAAATGATTGTATAATACAGTCATAGCAAGAGAGAACAAGAAAGAAAAAACAGAGCAGGAGGGAAAATATGATTTACACAGTTACATTTAATCCATCCCTTGACTATATTGTTTCTGTGAATGGGTTTGAACTTGGAAAAACGAATCGTACCGATTCCGAACTCTTATTACCGGGAGGAAAAGGAATCAACGTTTCAATTGTTTTGAAAAATCTGGGAATCGATAATACAGCACTTGGATTTATGGCAGGATTTACAGGAGAAGAGATTCAGCGCAGAGTCGAAGAGATTGGCGTAAAGGCAGATTTCATTTCAATTGAAGATGGAATTTCAAGAATCAACCTGAAGTTAAAAAACATTGAAGGAACAGAAATTAATGGTCAAGGACCAAAAATCAGCAAAGAAAAACGAGAAGAACTGCTTCAGATACTAGACAAATTAAAAGAAGGCGATGTGCTGGTTTTAGCAGGAAGCATCCCATCCAGTTTACCGGATGATATTTACAAAAACATCATGAAGCGTCTGGAGAAGAAAAACATTCTGATTGCAGTGGACGCTACAAAAGATTTACTTTTAAATGTCTTAGAACATCATCCATTTTTGATTAAACCAAACAATCATGAGCTTGGAGAAATCTTTGGAGTGGAATTAAAGACGAGAGAATCCGTCATTCCTTATGCGAAGAAACTTCAGGAAAAAGGAGCAAGAAATGTTCTGATTTCTATGGCAGGAGAGGGTGCAGCCCTCGTTGCAGAAGACGGAAGTATTTATCTTGCCGAAGCACCAAAGGGAACACTGGTAAACGGTGTCGGCGCAGGAGATTCGATGGTGGCAGGGTTTCTTGCAGGCTGGCTTGAAAAACACGATTACAGACATGCATTCCATACAGGAATCGCAGCCGGAAGTGCAAGTGCATTTTCCGAATATCTGGCAAGCAGGGAAGAGATTCAGGCTGTTTATGAGCAGGTAACATCAAAAGAATATAAAGAACAATAAGGAAAGAGAGGGAGAAGTAAAGAAATGAGAATTACAGATTTACTCGATGCAAGAAGTATTTCGCTTGACTGTTCGCCAAAGACGAAACAAGAGGCATTGGATACAGCAGTTGCCCTCATGGTAAAGAGCGGAAAAATTAATGACGAAGAAGCTTACAGACGTCAGGTTTATGCAAGAGAAGAAGAAAGTACAACAGGAATCGGAGAAGGAATTGCAATTCCTCACGGAAAATGTGATGCGGTAACAAAACCTGGTCTTGCAGCAATGGTAATCAAAGATGGTGTTGATTTTGATGCATTAGACGGAGAGCCGGTTACCCTGCTGTTTCTGATTGCAGCGCCAAATACAAAAGATAATGTACATCTGGATGTATTAAGTAAGTTATCTGTACTTATGATGGATGAAGATTTCTCAAACGGACTGAGAAATGCAAAAAGCGTAGAAGAATTTTTGGAAATCATTGATAAAGCTGATGATGAAAAACCAGACATTGATGAACGTCTTGAAGATACAGGAGCAAAAGAAGATTCCAAAGCAAAAATTCTTGCAGTTACTTCTTGTCCGACCGGTATTGCTCATACTTACATGGCAGCAGAGGGACTTGAAAAAGCAGCAAAAGCCAAAGGATGCTTCATTAAAGTAGAAACCAGAGGTTCCGGCGGAGCAAAAAACGTGCTGACAGCAGCAGAAATTGAAGCAGCAGACTGTATTATCATTGCAGCTGATGCACAGGTTCCGATGGACCGTTTCGATGGAAAAAAATTAATTGAATGTCAGGTATCTGACGGAATCAGCAAAGCAGACCAGCTCGTTGAACGTGCAATAGCAGGAGATGCACCGATTTATCAGGCAAAGGGTGCAGTACAAAAATCCAGCCAGTCAAAGGGAAGCGGAGGAGTTGGACATCAGATTTATACACAGCTGATGAACGGTGTTTCCCACATGCTTCCATTCGTAGTCGGTGGTGGTATCTTAATCGCACTTGCATTCTTAATTGATGGTTTAAGTGTAGATATGAATTCCCTTCCGGTTGACCAGAGAGCAAACTTTGGTACAATCACTCCGGTTGCAGCGATGCTTAAAGGAATCGGTGGTACAGCATTCGCATTCATGCTGCCGGTACTTGCAGGATTTATCGCAATGGCAATCGGTGACAGACCGGCACTTGCAGTTGGTTTTGTCGGTGGTATGATTGCTTCTCAGGGAAAATCCGGTTTCCTTGGTGCTTTAGTAGCAGGTTTTGCAGCAGGATATATCATTGTATTACTTAGAAAATTATGTGACAAACTTCCACAGGCGATTGAGAAAATTGCACCGGTTCTGATTTATCCGGTAGTCGGAATTCTGGTTATGGGATTATTAATGAACTTCGCAGTAGAACCGATTATGGGGGCAATCAATACTGCATTAAATAACGGTTTGACAAGCATGGGCGGTTCTAGTAAGATTATTTTAGGGTTTATCTTAGGCGGCATGATGGCAATTGATATGGGTGGTCCATTTAATAAAGCTTCTTATGTATTTGGTACTGCCGCAATTGCTTCCGGTAACTACGATGTCATGGCAGCAGTTATGATTGGAGGTATGACTCCTCCATGTGCAATCGCACTTGCAACTTTATTATTTAAAAACAAATTTACAAAAGAACAGAGAGAAGCAGGTCCTACAAACTTTATCATGGGACTGGCATTCATCACAGAAGGTGCAATTCCATTTGCAGCATCTGACCCGCTTCATGTACTTCCGGCATGTGTGATTGGCTCCGGAATCGCAGGTTCTTTAAGTATGTTATTCAACTGTACCTTAATGGCACCACACGGTGGAATCTTCGTATTCCCTGTAGTTGGAAATCCATGGATGTATCTGGCGGCACTGGTAGTTGGAACAGTTGTTTCTACTGTACTGCTTGGAATTTTAAAGAAAAAAGTAGAAGAATAAGAAAACAATTAAAATTAAGAAAATACAAAACAAGAAAATAAAATTAAAACAAGAAAAGGAGAATTTACCATGAAAGAATTTAAGTACACAATCACAGACCCAGAAGGAATTCACGCTCGTCCGGCAGGAGAACTTGTAAAAGCAGCAAAAGAATTTGCAAGCACAATTAAATTAAACAAAGACGGAAAAGCAGGAGACTGCAAACGTATCTTCGGAATTATGGGACTCGCTGTAAAACAGGGAAATGAAGTTACCTTTACTTTTGAAGGAGAAGACGAGGACGCAGCTTACGAAGCAATCAGCACATTCGTAAAAGAAAACCTGTAATAAAAAAGCAGAACATGAAATAAAGCCGGGGTCAAATTAGTTTTGACCCCTGTTTTTTTAAAGAGAGAAAGGGGAAGTTATCGATGCAGATTTATAGTGGAAAAAGTGTATTTAGTGGAATTGCAATCGGAAAAATCTGTGTGTATCAGAAAAGTGAACAGCAGGTAAAACGTGTGCGTACAGAGGACAGTGAAAAAGAGTGGGCACGTTATAACGAAGCAAAAGAGAAGGCATTAGACCAGCTTCGTGGTTTATATGAAAAAGCATTAAAAGAAGTCGGTGAAGCAAATGCTGCTATCTTTGAAGTACATCAGATGATGCTTGAAGATGATGATTATAATGAGTCCATTGAAAATATTATCCGCACTCAGAAAGTCAATGCCGAATATGCGGTTGCAGCGACAAGCGATAATTTTTCTACCATGTTTTCTTCTATGGATGATGACTACATGAAAGAACGTGCTGCAGACGTAAGAGATATTTCTGAGAGAATCCTTTCCCTGCTTGCAGGTGGAGAAAAAGGTAAAGTAATGACTGACGAACCGGTAATTATTGTGGCGGATGACCTTGCGCCATCAGAAACGGTACAGTTAGAGAAAGATAAAGTGCTTTCATTTGTAACCGTGCATGGTTCGGTCAATTCTCATACCGCAATTCTTGCAAGAACCATGGCAATTCCGGCTTTAATTGGAACGGAGATGCCTCTGGATGAACGTGTGGATGGAAAATTTGCGGTAGTGGACGGAGTAAATGGAAAAATCTATGTAGAGCCGGATGAAGAAACGCTTGCTAAGTTAAAAGAACGTCAGAAAAAAGAATTAGAAAAGAAAGAACTGCTCTTACAGTTAAAAGGAAAAGAAAATATTACTCTTGATGGAAAGAAAATCATGCTGTATGCTAATATTGGAAACATAAAAGATTTAGCAACTGTCGTACAGAATGATGCAGGAGGAATCGGACTTTTCAGAAGTGAATTTATTTATCTGGAAAAAGAAGATTATCCGACTGAAGAAGAACAGTTTAAGATTTATAAGACTGCAGTTGAGACAATGGCAGGAAAACGTGTGATTATCCGTACGTTAGATATCGGTGCGGATAAACAGTGTGATTATTTCAAAATGGAAAAGGAAGAAAATCCGGCACTGGGATATCGTGCAATCCGTATCTGCCTGACCCAGACCGAAATTTTCAAGACACAGCTTCGTGCACTGTTTCGTGCAAGTGCTTATGGAAATCTTGCAATTATGTACCCGATGATTACAAGTCTTTGGGAAGTAAAACGAATCAAAGAAATCGTAGAAGAAGTAAAAGCAGAATTAACAGCAGAAGAGATTGAATTTGGAAATCCACAGCAGGGAATTATGATTGAGACACCGGCAGCCGTTATGGTGAGCGGGGAACTTGCAAAAGAAGTCGATTTCTTTAGTATTGGAACAAACGATTTGACACAGTATACACTTGCAATTGACCGTCAGAATCCAAAACTGGATCTGTTTTATAATGCACATCATCCAGCCGTACTTTCTATGATTAAGATGACTGTAGAAAATGCACACAAAGCAGGAATCTGGGCAGGAATCTGTGGAGAACTTGGAGCAGATACCTCTTTGACAAAAGATTTTCTGGCTATGGGTGTAGATGAACTGTCTGTATCACCGGGAAGCATCCTTCCGATTCGCAAAATCATTCTTGAGACAAATGTTGAAGAATATAAGAGAGGAAATTATGCTGACGGAGAAACGTTATGAAGTAATACTGAAATGTCTGAATGAGAAAAACAGTGTTACCGTTACAGAATTAAAAGAATTATTTGGAATTTCAGAATCAACAATAAGAAGGGATTTAACTGCACTGGATAAAGCCGGAAAACTGGTAAAAGTATTCGGGGGAGCAGTTGCAGTGGATTCCGGATTTACAACTGTTGAACCCTCTGTGGCTCAGAAAGCGGGTGTAAATAAAGAAGAAAAAAGTCGGATTGCGCAGTATGCGGCATCCTTGATTTCGCCCAATGAGTTTGTTTATTTAGATGCCGGAACAACAACCGGACGAATGATTGAATACATCACAGAAAAGAGCGCAGTGTTTGTGACCAATGCAGTCAGTCATGCACAGCGTCTGGCAGCAGAGGGATTCAAGGTGCATCTGATTGGCGGAGAGTTAAAAGGGACAACCGAAGCTGTGGTAGGGAATCAGGCAATCTTAAATATTCAGAGACTGCATTTTTCCAAAGCCTTTTTCGGCGTAAATGGAATCAGCTTAAGGGCAGGATTCAGTACTCCGGATTACAGTGAAGCGATGGTAAAACAGACCGCATTGCATCAGGCGAGAATCGCTTATGTGCTTGCAGATTACTCAAAATTTGGAAATGTCAGTTCCGTGACCTTTGCAGACTTAGAAGAAGCGGATGTGTTGACTGACAGAAAACCACCGGAAAGCTTTTCCGGATGTAAAAATATTCTGGTTGTGTAAATTTACGTTGTTTTTACAACCCAAATCAGTTATTATATTAAGTAGAGAAATTAATTAAGAAAAAGATTTGGGGGTGGTAAAAAATGGAGCGTTATGATGTATTTCATGATATTCTTGTGAATTTATTTCAGGAGATTATGGATATCGAAGAAAAAGCCCTGATTACCGCTGAATTTAAAAATATATCCGTGAATGATATGCATATCATTGAGGCAATTGGAACAGGAGAACCGAAAAATATGTCAACTGTGGCAAAGCTGATGTCCGTCACAGTTGGAACACTTACAATTGCGATTAATAATCTGGTGAAAAAAGGTTATGTAAGCAGAGTCAGAAGTGAAGAGGACAGAAGAGTTGTACTGATTTCCCTGACTGAAAAAGGAAAACGGGCGTACCAGCATCATCGGGAGTTTCATGATGGAATGGTAAAAGCACTGGTGGAAGGTCTGGATGAAGGGCAGCAGAAGATTCTTGTGAAATCTTTACTGAATTTGAGAACGTTTTTTGATTCTTATAAAAAAGATTGAGTGTACAGAAATTTTGTACACCCAATCTTTTTTGCTTTTTAATAGTTTTCCAGTACATACTTTTCTATAACCGGAAATGGAGCAGGTCCGGTTTCTAATACAAATCGATGAAAATCTTTTTTATCAAATTTATCGCCAGCGTTTTTCTCTGCCAAATCTCTTAAATCCATAAAATTCAGATATCCCAGATAGTATTTTAAATAATTAGCAGGATTTTCAATGATGTACTGGTAAATTTCTTTGCAGGTGTCATCGGAAGCAATGCCAAATCCATGTAACGACTGGGTAACTTGAGCTAAGGTCCAGCCGTATTCATGGATTTTGATATCGAGCAGAGAATACAGGCAGAGACTGATGGAGCGGTTCTGCCATAAAAGCTGTAAGAGTTCTGGTTCGACTTTAAAATAGGAGGCGGCATAGCCGTAGGAAATGGATTCGACATAAGTCGCCCAGCCTTCAATATAGCCACTGCATCCGAGTAGGTTACGGATAGGGGCAGGATTTTGATTTCCATAATATAAGGTTTGATAGAGGTGTCCCGGAAAGCCTTCGTGAGCAAGTGTGGTAAAGAGTTCCGCCGGATTTACCTGTGAACTTCGATTGATATAAATGGTATTCGGACTTAAGGTGTCTGCAGGCGGAGTTAAATAAAAAGCGGGACTCGAAAATTCTTCCATTGATTCTGGAACGTATTTGACCTCATACTTTGGACTGTCTAAATCAGGAAAATCCGTTCGCATGGCTTTGCTTAGATAGGAAAGCATTTCTTTTGGTGTAGCGGAAAGTGAAAAAACAGAAAGATTTTGTGCAAGGGATGGATTTTGGGAGAGCAGAGTCTGCATCTGGCGGTAATCAAGGGCAAGCTGGGTAAAAAGCCGTTCTTCGATTTCTTTGACACTGCGAAAATCTCCGACCTGACTTTGAATCAGATAGTGATAATAGGCAGTACCATCTGGAAAACCGGCAAGCCCTCTGTCATTTTTTCCACTGCCTTTTAGTGCAGAAAGTTTTTCAGAAAGTGTTTGATAGGAAGGAATCACGCAGGTATGGATTAATTTTTCATGGAGGCTTAGATAGGAATCCGTCTGTTTTTTGGTAAGTGTACCAGCATTTTGAAGCGAATTAATTTTATCTTCAAAAGCAGAAGCAAGATAATCCGATGAGAGCATAGTTTGACACTGTGCAAGCAGGCGTTCCAAAGAAGCATCACTCATAAAGAGTCCACGTTTGGCTTTTTGGGTTTCAAATTCTGCCAGTTCGTTATAATAGTCGGGGAGGCAGGAGAGCAGAGAAAAATAGTCTTTGATATCGTTTCCTGTGCGGAAGGTGTATTCGGCAAGCAGAATCGGAAGCTGGGAAGAAATGCCAAGATGCGGACTTAAGGGTTCTTGAAGCCAGAAAAATTTTTCACCGGAAAGCTGTGTGGAAAATTCCAGAGAAAGAATATCATAAGTCAGCTGGTTTTCTTTGGAAAGGTTTTGATAGTGAAATTTTTTGAGTCGTTTCTGATTGGATTTTAATTTGGAAAATGAATGAGAATGAGCTTTTTCGTTTATTGAGCCAAGGCTGATTTTGTAGTCGTTGATTCCAAATGTTTCGGGATGTGCAAGCGTATAATGCAGATTTAAAGTATTAGAAGAAAGCTCAGAAGTAAAAATAGAATCGGTAAAGCGTTCAAACTGCTTGTTTTCCAGAGTGGGTTCAATTTTTTTCAGAAAGACGATAGAGAAAAGAAAGAAGAAACAGAAAATGAAAATCAAAATTCGATATTTATTATGTAGAAAATTTTTCAAAGAACTGCCCTCTTAAAGCTTGAGAATTCTTTATTAGTTTATGAAAAAAATGAAAGAGTATGAATGCAGATAAGCATTCCCCCGCTTCAAGTGCGCAGAGCGCTAAGCGGCGGGTGAAGGGGGATGCTTATGTCAGTGGGAGTTGAAAGCTCCCACTGACAGATCGCGAAGCGACTGCGTTCATGAGCAAGTAGCGAAGCGGATTGCGAATGTCCGCTTTAC
>JAIIAN010000297.1 GCA_022717655.1 Bacillota bacterium
CTATCGTTCCAGCTTCTCTTTCCAGATGCACAGCAGGATGACTCGTCTGATTTAGACCCTTCTATCACAGAAATTTTTACAGAATTTTATAAAAACTTTTCTTACAAAATTTCGGAAGTTTCATACGACGACAAATCTGCCTCTGCAGATGTTATCATTCACAATTTGGACACGCATGCCCTTGCAAAAGACTACGCAGTTGCTGCTTTAAAAAAGAGAATTGAGGGTGATGCCAATCCATCCCAGGTAGACTTTTCTTTAAGTGACTCTTATTTACTGCTTGATAAAACCTTAAAAAATCATGACTATAAGCAGGTAGAATCTGATATTAAAGTCCAACTAAAAAAGAAAAATAATGTATGGGAAATTGTAGAAGATACCGATTTTGATAATGAGCTATCCGGAAATTTTCTTACTTATATGTCTGATTCCAACCTGCTTTCTCCAAAACAGGTTGTCAAAATTCACTTTGATACCATCAAGAAATTTGATGCAGAACAGCTCAACCGTTATCTCTCATTAGACAGTCTGCTTAACACAGACAACACGTATACCAGTTCCATTGCACATGCAATGGCGGAACAGATTCATAAATCTTTCGATTATAAGATTAAAAGTGATTCTGTCGAAAATAATTCTGCAAAAGTAGTGGTAAAAATTACCAGTACAGATTTTACAAGCATCCTTGAAACTTATCAGAAACAGATTTCTAAATGGGTGCAGTCTTCCGATGCCCTCGAAGCCGGACTGCTCGGACGCCATGAAAAAGGCAGAGAACTCTTATTAAAAGCGATACAGGATAATACTGCAACCACAAGCGAAACCGTTGAAATTTCGCTTACAAATGATGGAACAAACTGGAAAATGCAGATGGACCAGAATCTTGCGCAGGCGATTCTAGGAGGGGTCAGCAGTACTCTTGCCGATGTACAGGAAGATGTAGAATAAAAATCGAGAGAGAAATCCAGGTCGAATCAAACAAAAAATACCGGAACTTGTCATAAAAGACAGTCTCCGGTATTTTTATTATTTTATTCTTCTTCCGTTGTTTCTTCTGGTAAATCCACTTTGATACACAGCTCTTTCAACTGTTTTTCATCTACCACATTCGGAGCTTCTGACATCAGACAGGAAGCATCTTTTACCTTCGGGAATGCAATTACTTCACGAATAGAGTCTTCTTTTGCCATCAGCATAACCATACGGTCTAATCCGTAAGCCAGTCCTGCGTGTGGCGGTACTCCATATTTGAATGCATTTAACAGGAAACCAAACTGATTGTAAGCCTGTTCTTTGGTGAAGCCAAGTACTTCAAACATTTTTTCCTGAATATCATCCTGATGGATTCTGACACTTCCTCCACCGATTTCATTTCCGTTTAAGACAATATCATAAGCCTTTGCACGAACTGCACCTGGGTCACTGTCGATTAAATGCCAGTCTTCTTCCATTGGCATTGTGAATGGATGATGCATTGCAGTAAATCTGTTTTCTTCATCTGACCACTCTAATAATGGGAACTCTGTAATCCATACAAAGCGGAATTCATTTTTGTCAAGTAAATCCATCTGGCGTGCCATTTCAAGACGAAGCGCACCTAATACATCCCATACCAGTTTCGTTTTATCTGCGGCAAATAACAGTAAATCTCCTGCTTCACCCTGCATTTTTTCAACCAGTGCGCTCATCTCTTCTTCTTTCATGAATTTACTGAAAGAGGATTTTAAAGTACCATCTTCGTGAATGGCAATGTAAGCAAGACCTTTTGCACCATATCCTTTTGCAAATTCAACCAGTTTGTCAATTTTCTTACGAGGCATGCCTCCCTGTCCTTTTGCGTTGATTCCACGGACACTTCCGCCCATTTCCAGGGCACTCTTAAATACAACAAACTCACAGTTTTTTACAACATCTGATACATCTGTCAGTTCCATTCCAAAACGTAAATCCGGTTTATCAGAACCAAAACGGTTCATTGCTTCTTTCCAGGTCATTCTCTGAATTGGAAGCTGTACTTCTACTCCAAGTACTTCCTTAAACAGATGAGCCAGCATACGTTCATTTACATCAATGACATCATCTACATCCACGAAAGATAATTCCATATCAATCTGGGTAAATTCCGGCTGACGGTCTGCACGTAAATCCTCATCACGGAAACATTTTGCAATCTGGAAATAACGGTCATAACCAGAACACATTAACAGCTGTTTGAAAATCTGTGGAGACTGTGGTAATGCATAGAAACTTCCTGGATGAATACGGCTCGGTACCAGGTAGTCCCTTGCACCTTCCGGGGTACTCTTATTTAAAATCGGAGTTTCAATCTCTAAAAATCCTTCATTTGCTAAAAACTGACGAACCAGAACTGCTACTTTAGAACGAAGCATCAGATTTCTTTGAAGGTCCGGTCGTCTTAAATCAAGATAACGGTATTTTAAACGTACTTCTTCTCTTGTCTTGCTGTTCTCTTCAATCGGGAACGGCGGTGTCTCTGATTCAGAAAGTACACGAAGAGAATTGGCACGGATTTCAATTTCTCCTGTTGCCAGATTTTCATTGACAGCACCGGAACGTGCTTCCACACGTCCAGTTACTGCAATGACAAATTCACTTCTTAATTTTCCGGCTTTTTCAAATCCTTCTGCATCAATATCTCCATTTTCAAAGATAATCTGCATAATGCCGGAACGGTCACGAAGGTCTACAAAGACAATACCGCCTTTATTACGGCTCTTCTGCACCCAGCCCATAAGGGTTACCGTGCTTCCGATTTCTGCTTTTGTAACTTCCGCACATCTGTGGGTTCTTTTTAACCCTTTCATTGATTCTGCCATTGTAATTCTTCTCCCTTAAATCCACTTAGAGCTTTAGTTGCCGAAATTAATCGTTATAAATTTCTTCGATGATTTCATAGCCTTC
>JAIIAN010000298.1 GCA_022717655.1 Bacillota bacterium
TATACGAACCCATGAAAAGGGCCATTTCGTAGCATTCAAGGCAGTTTTGTAATCAAATTGTAACAATTTGGTGGAAGTAAGCCCGAGAAAGAAGCCTTCATATACGAACCCAGTTGAAAGGCCAAAATACAACCACATCTCCGAAAGTTAACAAAAAAGTCACAAATAGATATATGGATTCTATTGCCTTATAAGCCAAAAATCAGATTCATTCAACAATCGTGCGCAAATGCTGCCTAACTGTGTTGAGATTTTTGAATTATCCACCGAGCTTTCAGTAAGATGAGAGAAGTGTATTAAGCACTGCCTCCTCAAAACATTTTTAATGCGTTTTTCGTCCCGCTGCCAATTTTTCACTGTGTAAGACTACCACTGGTAATCCTTTTTCTGTATAATAGGGTACGAGGAAATAGAATTAGGTGGAGACGCTTTGCTACTTATTTGTTAAAATCTTCCACAAAATATTTTCGGCAAATTTTTCGCTATCAGTAGCATCAAGTGAGTCAGAGTGTACAGACACGGTTGCTTTCAACCATCGCTGTACAGGGAGGTAAAAATGCTGGAGCAGAAAAGGGAACTGGTTCAACAGCACATCAAAACCCATACGGAGCGTTCAGAAGAAGATGTAGCGGCGGTTAATACGCTCAACAGTTTTTTGTACGCGGAAGGAAAAATCAATACAGACTTTTCATCCAACGATAAGTGGCCGAACCATGACGGTACGCTTGAATTTGTGCCGGACCCCGATCTGGATCGCCGCCCGAAGCAATGCTTCTATGTGCAGATAAAAGGAACAAAAAACTATACCCAAAAGGACGGCGCTATAAAATATCTGCTTCCGGATCTGGCCTTTCCCGCATTTATCTGCAACGAGATAACACGTGACCCCGGCCTTCTTTTTGTGGTATTAAATCCGAAGGAACGAGGAAAAAGACGGGTGTTCTGGCGCTATATGTCCGTTCAGTTCCTTAATTCCATCGATTTTTCAAAGAGCAGCTGTACGATAACATTTTCCTCTGAGAGTGAAATTCTGGACACCGATGAAAGCGTCAATTCGTTTTGCCGAGCTTTGGACCACATTGCGGATCATCATGCATATATCAACACGCTGCGGACGGATGATTATACCGTCGAGAATGTCATCCGACTGATAAAAGACTGCGATGAACAGATTGAAGAGTATCTCATAAATTTTTCCCTCCAGAAGCAGACGCGGGACAAACTGTCCATGCGGCTTCTTACACGCATGAATGATTTGAGCGCGGCGGCATTGCTGCTGAACAGCCTGAAACAGACAGCGGGCGCAACAAGCATCCGTCTGGCGTGGGAACAAGCACTTCTGGACCGGAACACAAAATATCTGAGCGATTTTTATCAGGGAATGCAATTGGTGAATCTGCATATCCCAGAAGAAGGCCAGTCAGAACGGCTAATGCTCAAATACTATGATTTTCTGTGGAGCATTCGGGAGTTTTTGCAAAGAGATTACGACCTTTCCGTTCTAAAGGAATTGGAAAATTTTCCGTTGCGAATCAACACGCTGGATCAAGAATATTATGCCATGGCCGCCGCTACGGTTCAGCAGAGCGATGATGCCAAGAGTTCGTGGAGCAATGTGCGGTACTATGTGCAAAAGCAGGAACCGTTTTATGTGGAAGGAAAGCGTTACTATGAGGTGACGCTGCAATTGACCGGCATCTATGCAACCAAATACAATCGTGTTACAGTTTATACCAGAGAGCGCATCACAACGTATTATTCCGTACAGATCAAGTACATCAATACTTTTCTCACCCTGTGGGATGTGACATCGCCCATCAAGGTAGTCACCCAATGGAAAGTATCCATCGATCCGCGCTGCCTGAACCGGCTAGCGGCGATTCTGAAAATGCCGGCAAAGCTGAGTTCAAACTATGGTGAATACCGCGAACTAATGGATTTTCTGACGAAAACTGGTCTTAGCCTGCTGGATCTGATTGACCTGAAGGAGATTAATTTTTCTGAACTGCTGGACAAGGTTTATGAAAAAACTAATACCCATATATTCCGGGAAATCATTACCAGACTACACGATGACTATCGGCGGGAAACCGCGAAATCGGGCGGGAATGTGATTCGCTATCTCCTGCTGCATCTGCGGGAGGAAACATTGGAGGCAGTCTACCCTGTTTACCATAACAATACCTGGGCAGCCTGTCCGGAACTTCTGCTCTCCAAAAAGTGCGCACCGTTTGACAAGAGCCCATTTATATCTAATTTGGTGGGCAGTAAAACAAACGCACCAGGCCTTACCAGCGTACTGACCCGTGCCGTCGGAAGGGAACGCTGCCACAAAGCGTGGCCTTATCTGTACCTGAAACAGCAGATTGTACGCACCGGGGAGCTGTATTTCCCGGCGGGAACTGAGGTCTTTCCGCAGAGAGTGGCGGAATATAATGAAAGTCTAGATGAATGGGAGCAAAATCAGGGATACGAGATTCGAAAAAACAAGGACGGACTGTATTATATCGACGCCTATGAAAAATCAACGCTCAGTATTCTTAAAAGACTTTTATCCGTATCGCAGTGCAAGAACAATGGTCAGGAAGCGTTCAATGCACACTTTCTGCGCGAGAATGAAGCCTCTTTTACCGATCCACTCAAGGTAAAAGCAGTGAAGAATGCCTTTGTGCAGTCGCGGCTGTTGCTAATCTATGGTGCGGCAGGAACTGGAAAAACCACCCTGATGAATTACCTTTCGGATCTGATGAGCACAAAGAATAAACTATTTCTGGCCAAAACGCATACAGCGCTGCAAAACCTGAAACGAAGGATCAACAATCCGGGCGCAGGAGCGGTGTTCAGCAGCATTGACCGCTTTGCGCGGCAGAGAGAGCAGCCGGACTATGACATCATTTTTGTGGATGAATGC
>JAIIAN010000299.1 GCA_022717655.1 Bacillota bacterium
ATACCGGAGCATTTCAGTTTGTGCTGGTTTCATTTTTAAGCGGTGGAACTTCTATTATTACGATTGCGCTGACTGCATTTTTGATGAACAGCAGACAGACTTTTTACAGCCTGACGTTTGTAGATGAATTTAAGAAAATGGGAAAACGGCTTCTTTATATGATTCATACAATGACGGATGAAACCTATGCAGTCAATTTAAGTCTGACAGAGAACGGAAAAGAAAAAGAGGATATGATGTTTGTGATTGCGTTTCTGTCAAGGTGTTATTGGATGGCAGGGACGATAGCAGGCGGAATTTTAGGGCAGTTGATTCCGATAAAATTAGAGGGAATTGATTTTTGTATGACCGCATTGTTTGTCATTATTTTTATCGATAATTGGGAGAAAACAAAGAATCATGCACCGGCAGTTCTAGGGCTTGTGATTTCAATTGTATGTCTGATTATAGTAGGAGCAAGGAGCTTTATGCTGCCCTCTTTAATTCTTGTTTCAGGTGTTTTGCTTTTGATGAGAGAAAAGGAGGCACAGTCATGAAAATAGAGTTCTTTTTTCTGGTTGTGGTAGTGTCGGCAGGGATTACATTTTTTCTGCGGGCATTGCCGTTTCTTGCGTTTCGTTGGGAACATAAGATGCCGGAAAAATTGATTTATCTGGGGAAAATTCTGCCATCAGCAATTATGACCGTGCTGATTGTATATTGTTTAAAAGAAACAGGAAGTGATTTTTCTCATACGGGAATCGCAAATCTTCTGGCGGTAGCAGTTGTTGCAGTCAGTTATAAATGGAAGCATAATACGTTCCTTATAGTATTTTGCTTGGAACGGTCGTAAATATGATTTTGATACAGGTGATTTAGAAAGTTATGAAAACAATTCGAGTAGAAGAATTAGAACAGTTAAATGCAAATGAGATTCAGGTGATTGACCTGCGTCCAGAGGAAGAATACAAAAGAGGAAGTTTTCCGGGGGCTGTGAATCTGCCGATGGAAGAGTTCGATGCACGATATGAAGAAGTACTTGAAAAAGAAAAACAGATTTACTTTATCTGCCATACCGGAGAGAGAAGTAAAGACTATATTGAAACAGCGACAAAAGCCGGATATGATGCTTCTAATGTAGAGGGCGGATACCGTGCTTATCTGCGCCTTTCTTTAAGCCGTTTCTTAGAAGAGGACACAAAAGAAAGCAAAGAAGAAAAGACAAAAGAGATTGAAAGAAGCATTATCAAAAAATTCCGTAAATCCATCTGGCGTCCATTTACAAAAGCCTTAAATGAATACCAGCTGATTCAGGAGGGGGACAAAGTTGCAGTCTGTATCTCCGGCGGAAAAGATTCCATGTTGCTTGCAAAGCTGATTCAGGAATTAAAACGTCACGGAAAAATTCATTTTGAAGCGGTTTTCCTTGTAATGAATCCAGGCTATAATGAAGATAACTGGAAAATTATTCAAGATAATGCGGATTTACTTGGAATTCCACTTACGGTATTTGAAAGTGAGATTTTTGATACCGTAGCAACAATTGAGAAAAACCCATGTTATTTATGTGCACGTATGAGAAGAGGTTATCTGTATTCTCATGCAAAAGCATTAGGATGCAATAAGATTGCACTGGGACATCATTTTGATGATGTGATTGAAACCATTTTAATGGGAATGTTATACAGCGGAAAAGTAGAAACCATGATGCCGAAACTGCACAGTCAGAATTTTGAGGGAATGGAATTGATTCGCCCATTATATATGGTAAAAGAAGATGCAATTAAGGCATGGAGAGATTATAACGGACTGCATTTTATTCAGTGTGCATGCCGTTTTACAGAAAACTGTGTCAGCTGTGGCGGGGGCAGAGGTTCAAAACGTGATGAAATGAAAGAACTGGTTGCACAGTTTAGAAAAACCAGTGATGTGATTGAAACCAATATCTTTAACAGTGTGAGAAATATTAACTTAAGAACAGTTATCGGTTATCACAAAGATAAAGAGGCTTACAATTTCCTGGATGATTATGATTTGCGCGGAAGTAAAAAGAGTGACAGTCAGGAAGAGTAATAATGAAGCACACTTTTAGTGTGGTTTCTAAAAATTAAACCAAATGAAAAGGGGAAGGAACATGAGTAACGAAGAAATCAAAGAAAAGATTGCCAGATTGAAAAAAGAAAAAAATGCGGTAATCCTGGCACATTATTATGTGGATGGAGAAGTACAGGCAATTGCAGATTTTGTAGGAGATTCTTATTATCTTGCAGAAAAAGCAACAACTGTATCAGAAGATGCCATTTTATTTTGCGGAGTTTCATTTATGGGAGAAAGTGCAAAACTTTTAAATCCTGAGAAAAAAGTAGTGATGGCAGAGTCCAGCGCAGACTGCCCGATGGCACACATGGTAGATGTTGATAAAATTAAAGAAGTAAGAGAGCAGTATCCAGATGTTGCAGTAGTCTGTTATGTCAATTCAACAGCTGAAATTAAAGCTTATTCTGACGTCTGTGTGACTTCTTCTAATGCACTCAAAATTGTAAAGAAACTTCCAAATGAGCATATTTTCTTTATTCCGGATGAAAATCTGGGACGTCATATCGCACAAAAACTGCCGGAAAAACATTTTATTTTTAATGATGGTTTCTGTCATGTACATAAGAGTATTCATAAAGAGGATATCTTAAAAGCAAAAGAAATACATCCAGAAGCAATGGTTCTGGCACATCCGGAATGTACACCGGATACACTATCTGTAGCAGATTTTATTGGAAGTACCTCACAGATTATTGATTATGCAACTTCTTCCGAAGAAAAGAGTTTTATTATCTGCACAGAGATGGGTATTTTCTATGAATTAATGCAGAAAAATCCAGAGAAAAAATTCTATTCCGTTGGACACCGTCAGTTCTGTCCAAATATGAAAAAAGT
>JAIIAN010000300.1 GCA_022717655.1 Bacillota bacterium
CATTATTGCCATTTCCGCAACAGCATAAAATTAAAAGAATCCAAATAATAGAGTTGCAGTCACCAAAACATCTTCCAAGTCCACATCCGCTGTTTCCGGTGCAGGAATCATCACATCCGCATCCACAGTTTGTAGCAGCTAAATCACTCATATTGTTCCTCCGTAAGGATTTTGATTACAATTTCATCTTATGTAAGAAATAAAAATTGGTGCATGAAAAAATTAAAAAGAGGCAAAGGTTTGAAAAATTTGATAGATATCAAGAATCCCAAATCCCCATTCCCGATTGGGATAAATCCGATCTTCACTTCGCCGTGCTCCACGAATTAAAAGAGCGGTCAGTTCCGCAGTATTAAAAATTTTAGGAGGCATTCTTTTTTGTCCCCATTCGACTAAAAGAGCACAGGCACCTGCAGTAAGAGCACAGGCAGCAGAAGTTCCGGTAATCGTTGTATAAGTATTTTGGAAAGAGGGAGCAGAGACGTTGACACCAGGTGCAGTTAAGTCTGGTTTTATCTCCTCAAGTCGGGTAAAACCTCTGCTTGAATTTAAAAACAGGCTGTTATTGTAGGCATTGTAGGCAGATATCGTAATAACGTAAGGAGAAGTTGCAGGATCGGTAATAGTGGTATCCGGGTTTGGACGCAGGAAAATAACATCCGGAGAAAGAAAACCACTGATTGGAAGCCATAAGTGGAAAGCACCTCTATTTTGATTTTTGGCATAGACTCGTATTTTCCAGATTCCGGGAGTGGGGTCTGAAAACCGCATGAAAATAAACTGCTCACCTGAGACATTTTGAATAACAGAAGAAGAAAGAAAAATCGTTGTATCTTCTAGAATAAAATCCAGTGTTTCACGAAAATTAACACGGGAAGGAATCTGAGAAATGACTTCACCTAAAGGTGATTCAAAACCAACGTCATAGATTTCTGGAGAATCTCCCCATAATTCCAGTGTAAAACCAGAGGAATTTGCCGGAACAGAAAGTTCAACAGGGATATAATCCTGTGGCATGGGTGCATAAGAGAAAAAATGATGGGCTTTTCCTGCTTCATTTCCGGCAGCAATCACAGGATGGAAACCCCAGTAGTTAGAAAGTTCAGTAAACATTTTGGCGAGATAGGAATGACCAGAGTGTGCACCTTGATTTGTGCCGAGTCCAAGACAGAGGACAAGAGGCTTTTTTTGTTCTCGGGCTAAGAGTGTGAAAAATCGGATTGCCATCATAATATCGGTTTCTTGAAAAACAGGTTCATTGCTGGTATGGTAAAAAATTTCTCTTAGATACTGCTTGGCGGGTTTTAATTTGACCATTGCAATCTGGGAAAGAGGTGCTGCGCCTGAAAAATCCTGTTCAGGGATAGAGCTTCCACAAGCAATCCCAGCGAGTGCTGTTCCATGACCAATCTCATCATTAGAAGGGACAACTTCAAATGGATTGGAAGAAGTAAGTGCTTGGTTGATATCTTCTTCAAAGTAAACGCTTCCATAAGAAAGGTCAAATGGAGGCTGTCCGGTTTGAATGTTCTGATCCCAGAGTGCAAGAATCCTTGTACGCTTATCACGAGTTAAAAAAGCGGAATGAGTGTAATCAATTCCTGTATCAATAAAGCCGACAATTACATTTCGTCCTTTTAAATCAAGAGAAGGCTGGTTTTGTACTGTTAAAATTCCGGAAGATTCCAGACTGACAAGGTTAAGCAAAGAATAAAGTTTGGGCAAGGTGGTATAGCGCAGCTCATCGGTTTCCAGATAATTCATTAAATTTTCAGACGGACGTCGGCTGTGAATCATAACCAGATGGCTGTTAAAAAACTGAATCCCATATTCACTAAAATCCTGTTCGATTCCATCATAGTAAGGGAGAATAAAATCCAGATATTCGTCTGAGAGGATAACATCACGTAAATTTTCCATAGACATAAAATAGAAAATTCCTTTTGTTTCAAGTTTTTAATATATATGCATAAGATGGGAACAAAAGACTTTTTATAGATTACATCATAATATAGAATTAAGAAAGCGGAAAATGGAGCTTGATATGCTGACAGGAAAAGGAATTGGTGTGGCGATGCTTGATACCGGAATTTTTCCACATATTGATTTTGCAGGACGAATTTTGGCATTTCAGGATTTTATTTATGATAGAAAGACTCCTTATGACGATAATGGACATGGAACTCATGTAGCCGGAATCCTTGGAGGTAGTGGAGTCGCTTTTCATGGGAAGTATAAAGGAGTAGCATGCGGATGTAATTTGATTGGGATTAAGGTATTAGACAGAAATGGAAATGGAGAAAAAGAAAGCGTAATCCGATCATTAGACTGGATTCAAAAAAACAGAAACCGTTATCAGATACGAATTATAAATATTTCTGTTGGTACAACGCAGAAAGAAGCGCATAAGGATTTAATTGATGCAGTGGAAAGGGCTTGGGATGCAGGGCTGATTGTGGTAGCGGCAGCGGGAAATATGGGACCTGGGGAAGGCAGTATTACAGCCCCGGGAAGCAGTCGGAAAATTATTACGGTGGGATCTTCAGATTTACTCGTAAAAAACAGGGGAATTAGCGGAAGAGGACCGACAAATGACTGTATCATTAAACCGGATATTGTAGCTCCGGGAAATGCTGTTATTTCATGTGCGAACCGCAATGACAATATGCCTTATACCATAAAAAGCGGAACTTCCATGTCTACCCCTGTTGTTTCTGGAGCTATTGCCCTGCTTTTAGAGAGAGAACCATGGCTTACAAATTTTGAAATAAAAAAAAGATTAAGAAGAACCGCAAAGGATTTGGGATATCCGCATAACTTGCAGGGGTGGGGTCTGTTTGAACTGAAATCATTTTTAAATGAAAATAATGGTTGACAAATTATGTATCATTGTATACAATGAT
>JAIIAN010000301.1 GCA_022717655.1 Bacillota bacterium
GAGATAACGTCACAGCCAACTTCGGAAGCCTCGAAATTGGAGCGAAAAGGCCTCTTCTGCTAGCTTCGTTGATTTCCATTTTATTGGCACTAACGACTATGACGCGCGCATCCTGTGTGGTGGCAATTCGAATGGCGTGATGGGGAAAGGGGATTTCACTTTCTATGCTGGAAAATACACTTTTATCGGTGACAGTTTTGAGTTTCGAAATCCTATCACCTGCCAGAACAGCATAACTGCTTCAGGGAGCATTAACGCAGGCGGCTCACTAAAAGCCGTAACGTCATCAAACGTATGGGCCTCCAGCGATACACAGAACGCTCACGTGTGGTTTTACGGTGCGGGAGGTATTGAATCACGAGGGGTACTCTATGCGCCCAGGGAAGGTACCATCCGTCTAAGGCCTGATAATAATGATAATGGTGGAGCAAATGGTTATAGCTTCTCTTTCGGAGCTGATGGCAGATTTACCTGTATTTCTGTGAACCAGACTTCGGATGAGCGAGTGAAGTTCGATAAAGAGCCCGTCAGTAACGCTCTGGAGAAGATTTGTTCCCTGACGGGTTATACGTTCGGCATCCAACTGACTGAATCGGAATCGGTACACAGCGCAGGCATCATCGCTCAGGATTTGGAAAAAGTGTTACCCGTTGCTGTAAGTTCTGGCGGGACCGGCACTACACCGACCGGAGAAGAGATTAACGATCTAAAAACCGTGGACTACAGTGCGATGAGCGCCCTGTATGTTGAGGCCATGAAGGAGCTGGGCAACCGGGTAAAAAGTATAGAGAGTGAGCTTGCCGAACTCAAAGCCCGGGCCGAGATATAGTGTATTAGCTCAGACTTGACCTGACAGTTTATCTGGCAGCACACTATCAAATCTGGCAGTCTGCTATGAGCGAGAAGCGGACTTTTAGACTCACGAAGACCGATTATTTATGCATTACAAACATTGTGCTGTAT
This sequence comes from Bacillota bacterium, assembly GCA_022717655.1. Classification (GTDB taxonomy): domain Bacteria; phylum Bacillota; class Clostridia; order Lachnospirales; family Lachnospiraceae; genus Blautia. The sequence goes on from JAIIAN010000301.1 coordinate 964, forward strand.
TAATCATCGGTAGCAGTTCAACTTAGCCATGTACACTTGCTTTGTACTAATATGCTTATCTAACAGAGGCTTTAAGAAATCGTCTCAAAATGGATTTATCAACATGACTAGAACAGAAAGGCTTCTCGAATTACTACAGATATTAAGGGCACAAAGATATCCGATCACAGCATCCATTCTCTCAGAAAGATTGGGAATAAGTGTACGCTCCCTTTACAGAGATATAAAAACGCTGCAGCATCAAGGAGTATGCATTGAAGGTGGTGCTGGAATTGGTTATATCGTTAAATCTGACTTTCACTTACCCCCCTTAAACCTTTCTCATGAAGAAATCAATGCTATTACACTTGGGTTAAATTGGGTATCTCATAATACAGATTATAATTTCAAAATCACCGCAAGGAATGCACTTGCTAAAATACACGCCGTCATTCCGAGTGAGTTAAAAAATCTTATTGAGAGTCAATCTTATCTGATCGGCCCTTCAGAAAACAATGAGATATTTTTTGAAGACATTCGCAATGCTATAAAAAAGAGAAAGAGAATCAAAATAAAGTATTGTGATAAGAAGGATTCTTACACTTCTCGAATAATATGGCCCATCGGATTGGTATACATGGAGTCGTGCTGGCTTTTGGTTGCATGGTGCGAGATGAGAAATGATTTTCGTCATTTTAGAACTGATAAAATCGAAGATATTGTGCAACTGGACTCCATATTTAGTGAACGCCGGGCAGTTTTATTAAAAAAATGGAGAATAAAAGAAGGGATTAGCGAGGGGAAAGAGTACTGACAAAAACTGTCACAGATGGTTTGTATACTATCCAAGATGTAAGGCTCAATTCTAACTCATAGGGGGTGTTATGAATTTCCAGAATAAAATTGCTGTTATAACAGGAAGCACTACAGGCATAGGTGAAGCCGTCGCAGATCAATTACATAAGCATGGTGCAAAAGTTGTTATTGTATCCCGCTCGTCAGAACAGGCTCAACAAAAAGCAGAACAATTGTCTTCACAGGGACAACACGCCATAGGGATCGGATGTGATGTGTCACAGCCCGAGCAAGTACGAAAAATGATAGATGAGATTATCGAACATTTCGGCAGACTTGATTATGCTGTAAATAATGCAGGTTTAACAGGTGAACATGATAAAAACATATCAGAGCAGACAATTGAAAACTGGGATAAGGTTATTGCCACTTCATTGAGCGGAGTTTTTTACTGCCTAAAATATGAAATACCCCAAATGATGAAATTTGGTGGGTCTATAGTTAATTTATCCGCAGTAAATGGTCTGGTTGGCATTCCTGGATTAGCACCTTATACCGTGGCTAAACATGGTATAATCGGTTTAACCCAAACCGCAGCGCTAGAATTTGCATGTCAAGGCATTCGAATCAATGCAATCGCTCCGGGCTATGTCCAAACCCCACGAATGAGTGAGTTCCCTGAAAATATTGTAAGTAGTTTCGCAAATAGCCACCCTATGAAAAGGATGGCAAAATTGCAAGAAATAGCAGACTTCATATTGTTCTTGCTGTCAGACCATTCAGCCTTCTGTACGGGAGGAGTTTATCCAATCGATGGCGGTTATTTAGCTAAGTAACCCCCTAACGTCTTTTTAATTTTAAGAAATTTCTTGCCAAAGTGGTATGTTCAATGAGGGTGTTAGAATATATAGTTAACTCGTCCATTATAGGGCCAGTGAAAAAAATTTTCCACAGTGGATTAATATGTGTAGAGATGAACGATTCTCCATTGGTTTATGCATCATGCCATTAACAATGTGCGCTCCTGGCATGGAAAGAACTGGCTAACTGGGCAGGGGCCCACTGTGGGAGAGGAGATGACACCCTTTTTCACAAAAAGTAGTATTGTTCTACAAACTGCTTTCATAATGAGGTTTTATGAAAATAAGAAGGTTCCGTAA
>JAIIAN010000048.1 GCA_022717655.1 Bacillota bacterium
TTTCTGTTCCATCTCTTTGGCTTTTTCTTCATCAATGTTTGCCTGCGCTTTTTCAATCAGGCTCATCACATCGCCCATTCCAAGGATACGGGATGCCATACGGTCCGGATAAAACTGTTCCAAATCCGATAATTTCTCTCCCATACCGACAAACAGAATAGGTTTTCCTGTGATTGCTTTAATTGATAATGCTGCACCGCCTCGGGCGTCACCATCCATCTTTGTAAGAATGACTCCGTCGATTCCGACTTTCTCACCGAAAGTCTCTGCTACATTCACCGCATCCTGTCCAGTCATTGCATCGACTACCAGTACGGTCTGGTCTACCGAAATCGCTTCTTTAATGTTTGTAAGCTCCTGCATCATATCTTCATCAATATGAAGACGTCCTGCGGTATCTAAGATAACCACATTGTATTTTTCTTTTTTCGCATGTTCGTACGCTGCTTTTGCAATATCAACCGGTCTTTGTTTGTCTCCCATCGCAAAGACTTCTACGCCTTGTTTTTCACCGTTGACCTGTAACTGTGTAATTGCGGCCGGACGGTATACGTCACATGCTACCAGAAGAGGTTTTCTTCCTTTTGATTTGAGCTTGCCTGCCAGTTTGGCTGTGGTTGTTGTCTTACCTGCCCCCTGAAGACCTACCATCATAAGCACGGTAATCTCTCCTGCCGGTTTTAAAGCGAGCTCGGTTGTCTCACTTCCCATCAGGTTTACAAGTTCTTCATTTACAATCTTGATTACCATCTGTCCTGGATTTAAGCCGGACATTACATCCTGTCCAACTGCACGTTCCTGAACGGATTTCATAAATTGTTTTACCACTTTAAAACTTACATCGGCTTCGAGAAGCGCCATTTTGACCTCTTTCAAAGCGGATTTTACATCGGCTTCCGTCAGACGGCCTTTTTTTCTCAAGTTTTTAAATACGTTTTGTAGTTTATCCGTTAAGCTTTCAAATGCCATCCGCTACAACTCCTCCAAAATTTCCTGGGAAATGTGTTCCACCTCGGAAACCAGTTCCTCCTTGCTGATGCTTTCGCAATTTTTCGCAAGACCGTGAATCCTGTGGATTTTTTCCTTAATATTTACAAACTTCTCTACGAGATGCAATTTTTCTTCATAATCTGAAAGAATCTTATTACAACGTTTGACGTTGTCATGCACGCCCTGTCTGCTGATACCCAAATCCGCTGCCACTTCACTAAGTGAATAGTCATTGAGTACGACATCTTCATAGATTCTGCGCTGGTGCTCTGTTAAGAGTTCCCCATAAAAATCGTACAATAAAGTCTGCTGTACAAATTGTTCCACTTGTCATCACCTTGCTTATCATACTACATGGATTTTGAAGTGTCAAGTGTTTTTTCTTGACAAAGATAAAACAACTTTTGAATCCTTCCCTGTTCTTATTCGTATTTATTTATCTACATCCACATCCATACTTCCACTTCGAAATCCCTCAATATCAAGTGTCACATAAACAAATCCCAGTTCTTTTAATTTTGCAAGCACCGCTTCCCTTTGTTCCATAAACTTTCCAAATTCAGCTACCGGAACCTCAATTCTTGTTACATTTCCGTGCAGGCGGATACGCACAATTTCAAATCCCAGACTCTTAATATACTGTTCGCCTTCATCAATCTTTTTAAGCACTTCAAAATCAAGTTCTGAACCATACGGCAGACGTGTTGCAAGACAGGGTGCTGCCGGACGATTTGCAACGGAAATTCCTTCTTTTTTTGCAAGGGCACGTACTTCTGGTTTGGTTAAATGTGCCTCGGCAAGCGGACTTTTTACTCCAAGTTCCCGGACTGCCACAAGCCCTGGGCGATACACATGTAAATCATCTTCATTTGTTCCTTCCAAGATGGTTTCTGCCCCTGCTTCGTCTGCATAAGCCAACAGCTTTTCAAACAAACTTTTTTTGCACAGATAACAACGGTTCTTCGGATTCTTTTTAATTCTTTCATCTTCAAATTCATCTAAGAAAATGATTTTATGAATCGCTCCGGTTTCTTTTGCAACCTGTTTTGCAATATCCAAATCACAGGATGGATGCAGTACGGTTTCAAAGGTAACTGCATGTACCTTTACTCCAGGTCCTGCACATTTTACAGCAAGCTTTAATAACAGACTGCTGTCTGCTCCGCCTGAAAATGCAATACAAAGGTCTTTCTTTGCATATCCTTTCATAATCTCATATAATTTCTGTTCTTTTTGTGTCAATTCCATCTCTCATTACTCCTCGTTATTCTTCTCGGCCAGATTTTTTGCCTCTTCATAGACCATCCGAAATGCTTCCCCACGCATTTCACAGGTTTTCTTGACATCTTCATATTCCGGATAATAATAAGTTACATCGTGGTGCATACACTTCTTAATCCGAATGATATTTCCATCCGAAAGTGTGACACTTATCATTTCACGGTCTAATTTTTGTCGTTCTTCCTCATATCTGCGAAATCCAATGCTGGTTGTCTCTCGAAATAAAATTGTTTTTAATGCTTCTTCATCTGCCAGTCTGCAGATAATCTGAAACAAATATGCTGGACGCCCCTTTTTCATATAAAGCGGCATACAGCACACATCCAGCGCACCGGCCTTTAATAATACCTCTCTGGCATAACCAAGCTGTTCTCCCGAGCAATCATCCACGTTTGTCTCCATGACACAGACCGTTTCCGTCTGGACATCGTGAAATCCTTTCTGCTCATTTTTATACTTTATTTCTACTTTTTTCTGCTCTAAACTGTATTCTGCTTTCTGTACTATTGTTTCATTTTCAGCTATCTTTTTTTTTTCAGTTTCCTGCTCCTCATGGCAATGTGTATGACTGTGTTCATGACTATGCTCATGCTCATGATTATGTTCATGCTGATGCTCCTGCATCATCTTCTTCTCTTTTTCGGTATTTAAAATCATTGCACGAAGCACATTTGCATGTGGAAAATCTTTCTTTCCAGCTCCAATTCCAATTTTCTCAATCACAAAAGAATCCGGAAGCTGATTCTCACCAGAAAGTGCTGCCACAATTCCTGCCCCTGTCGGTGTCACCATCTCTCCCTGCACACCAGAAAGATGAAGTCTTGTCTGACTCTTTGAAAAAATTGCAAGCACTGCCGGTGCCGGAACCGGAATTCTTCCATGCTGACACCATACATGACCTTTTCCCTCCCAGATTTCAGAAGTCACAATCGAATCAAATCCCAGATAATCCAGACAGATTGCCGTTGCTGAAATATCTACAATCGAATCAACCGCACCAACCTCATGAAAATGCACTTCATCTACTGTCGTACCATGAACCTGCGCTTCAGCCTCCGCAATCACCTGAAAAATCTTTAAAATCATTTCTTTCACTTTTTCAGAAAGCTCTGAAGCCAAAATAAATTTCTTAATCTCACGATAACTATTATGAACATGAATATATGTATGTGTTCCATGTTCCTCTGATGTATGCTCATGACTATGCCCATGCTCATCCTTCAAAATCACATCAAAATCTGTCGCCATAATCTGATTTTTCTTTGTCTTAGAAATCTTTATCTCATACCCATCTAAATGCAGTTTCCCTAACTCTTCAATCAGATACTCCCCCGGAACACCAAGGTCCAATAAAGCCGCAACCGTCATATCTCCACTGATTCCAGAATAACACTCTAAATATAACTCTCTCATAAAAAACCTCCTGCCTCGCCAGATTTATCAAAACACATCCGACGTCATAATTCTAACACACTTTTCTTTATTTTACTACTATTCCAGTAGGAATAAGCATTATTTCTCATCATATAATTTTAGATATAGAAAACCCCTGAATCTCTCTTAGAAATTCAGGGATTTCTCTTAATTATTTAATTTCATCCTACAGATTTGCACTGATTTGTCTCGGACGATATCCTTCTTCTTCCAGTGCTTCAATAATTTCATTCTTATGTTCTGTACCAAACGCCTCAATGGTAATCTTCAGTTCCACTGCTGCAGAACGGTTTGTACTTACAAACTGGTTATGGTCAAGTTTGATAACATTACCTTTCTTATCTGCGATTACACTTGCCACACGTACCAGTTCACCCGGCTTGTCCGGAAGCAGTACAGATACAGTAAAGATACGATTTCTTGCAATCAGACCCAACTGAACTACAGATGACATTGTGATAACATCCATGTTTCCACCACTTAAGATAGAAACTACTTTTTTATCTTTAAACTGCAGATGTTTCAAAGCTGCTACAGTCAGCAGACCTGAGTTCTCTACAATCATCTTATGATTTTCTACCATATCAAGGAAAGCAACAACTAATTCATCATCGCTGACGGTAATGATTTCATCCACATTTTTCTGGATATATGGGAAGATTTTTTCTCCCGGTGTTTTTACAGCAGTACCATCTGCGATTGTATTTACGCTGTCAAGTGTTGTAACTTCTCCGCGACGTACAGATTCCTGCATACAATTTGCACCTGCCGGTTCTACACCGATCACTTTGATATTCGGATTTAAGAGCTTGACTAAAGTGGAAACACCTGTTGCCAGTCCGCCGCCACCGATTGGAACTAAGATATAATCTACTAACGGAAGCTCTTTGATAATTTCCATTGCGATTGTTCCCTGTCCGGTTGCAACAGCTGGGTCATCAAATGGATGAATAAATGTGTATCCGTTTTCTTCTGCTAATTTATAAGCATGTTCACAGGCTTCATCATATACGTTTCCGTAAAGAACTACTTCTGCACCATAGCTTTTTGTTCTCTCTACTTTGATTAATGGAGTGGTGGTTGGCATAACGATAACCGCTTTTACTCCAAATGCTTTTGCTGCATAAGCGACACCCTGTGCATGGTTTCCGGCAGAAGCTGTGATTAAACCTTTCTCTCTTTCTTCCGGTGAAAGAGTGCTGATTTTATAGTAAGCACCTCTTAATTTATAAGCACCTGTTTTCTGCATGTTTTCTGGTTTTAAATAAACTTTGTTTCCTGTCTGTGCGCTGAAGTAATCGCTGTAAACCAGTTTGGTATCCTGAGTTACTTTCTTTACGATTTCTGACGCTTCTTCAAATTTTTCTAATGTCAGCATAATAATATTATCTCCTTTGATTTTCATCTAACTGTTTTTTAATGTTCGCCTTGCATTTTATTCTTCTTTGAAATCGAAAAGCGCATTTACAAATTCATCGGAATTGAATTTCTGTAAATCGTCAATACTTTCACCGACTCCGATATATTTTACCGGAATATCCAGTTCTGACTCGATTGCAACAGCGATACCTCCCTTTGCAGTTCCATCAAGTTTTGTCAGGATAATTCCTGTTACATCTGCAACTTCATTAAACTGTCTTGCCTGAAGCAGTGCATTTTGTCCGGTCGTTCCATCAAGAACAACCAAAGTTTCCAAGTATGCTTCTGGATATTCCCGCTCAATAATATGGTAAATCTTATGAAGCTCATCCATTAAGTTTTTCTTATTGTGAAGACGTCCTGCTGTATCGCAAAGCAGTACATCTGCATTTCTTGCTTTTGCGGCTGCAATTGCATCATACACAACAGAAGCTGGGTCTGCACCTGCCTGTCCGCCAATCAATTCCACACCTGCCCGGTTCGCCCACTGAGTCAGCTGTTCCCCTGCTGCCGCACGGAACGTATCTGCAGCTGCAAGCACTACTTTCTTTCCCTGGTCTTTTAACTTTCCTGCCAGTTTTCCAACAGAAGTGGTCTTTCCCACTCCATTTACACCAATCACCAGCACTACGGATTTGCGGTTTTCAAATTCATAAGCTGTCTCTCCGACTGCCATCTGTGCCTTGATGCTGTCCATCAGAAGTTTTTTACACTCCTGCGGGTCTTTTATCTTTTTCTCTGCTACCTGTCGTTTTAAATCTTCGATAATATTGTTGGTTGTATTGATTCCCAAATCTCCCATAACAAGAATTTCTTCAATCTCTTCATAGAAATCATCATCAATACTTGAATATCCACTGAAAATAGAATCAATACTTGATACAATGTTTTCTCTGGTTTTTGTAAGACCGGATACTAGTCGTTTAAAAAAACCTTTCTTTTCCTCTGCCATAAACTCCTCCTGCTTTTGAATTATGTACTCTTAAAATCTTCATCCAAAAAATTCCAAGCCTACATACACTGTATTTTTCATCTGCTTCTCTTACTTATCCAAATCATTCTCGATTAAGTTGACAGAAACAAGGGTAGACACACCTTTCTCCTGCATGGTGATACCATAAAGGCGGTCTGCTGCGGTCATCGTACCACGTCTATGTGTAATAATAATAAATTGTGTATTCTTTGTCAACTTATGAAGATATTGGGCATATCTTGTTACATTGGAATCATCGAGTGCCGCCTCAATTTCATCAAGCAGACAAAACGGCGATGGCTTCAAATTCTGAATCGCAAATAACAGGGCAATCGCAGTGAGTGCCTTTTCTCCTCCGGAAAGCTGCATCATATTTTGCAGTTTCTTTCCTGGTGGTTGAGAGATAATGCGGATTCCTGCCTCTAAGATATCCTCGTCCTCATCTAACTCAATCGTTCCTTTCCCGCCGCCAAAAAGCTCTTTAAATGCTTTATCAAATTCTTCTCGAATCTGGACAAATTTTTCTTCAAACTGGCGTCTCATACCGGTATCAAGCTCATCAATAATCTTAAGCAGGGTCTTTTCTGCTTCGACCAAATCCTCATGCTGGGCATTTAAGAATGTATGACGCTCAGAAAGTTCTTTGTATTCTTCAATCGCATTGACATTGACATTTCCAAGTTTTTTAATTTCATTTCGTACTTCTGCCTGTGCCTTTTTGATTTCACTGCGCTCAAGCTGTGCTTCAAACGTCTGCTCTTTTGCCACACTGTAAGTCATCTCGTATTCTTCCCAGATATAACTTATCTGATTCTCCTGATTTTCCTCGAGCTTTTCCTTTTGATTTTCCAGACGGTAAAGGTCTTTATCCAAAAGATTCATACGACCAGAAAGTTCATCTCTCTTTTCAAAGAATCCTTTGTGACTCTGATTCATACTCTCTTTCTTGGCAAGATATTCCTGCATTTTGGCTTCATCTTCGGCTTCCTGTGCCTTTGCTTTTTCAATCGCCTCCTGCATTTTTTCTATCTGGGCCTCTTTTTCCTCTATTTCCTCTTTTGCGTCACTGACATTTGCAACAAGTTCCACCAACTGTCTTTGTAAATTTTTCTTTTCACTTAAGATACGCTCTAAGTTTTCTTTCGCAAATCCCTGTTTGGAATGAAGTGCCGTACTTTCCAGATGCAGTTCTTCTAATTCTTTTGAGTGAACACTTTCCTGCTTTTTCTTCTCATCGAGTTTTTCCTGATTTTGATTAATGCGCACCTCTAAATCAGCCTCTCGTTTATCACTCGTCTCCAATTCCACACGAATCGATTCCCGATTTTCCTCAATCTCCTGCGTTTGTTTTTCAAGCTGTGCAATATCCCTTTTTAAATCTGTATACTCTTCTGCAATCTCCTTCGCCTTTTGTTGCATTGCTTTTTGATTCATGCGCAGAGTATTGTCTTTTAAGGACTGTTCCTGAAGTGCACTGCTTAATCGGCCTGCTTCTTCCCGATGGAAATTTCGTTTCTCCCGATACGTATCAATCTCTCTCTGCTTTGCCTCTAACTTTTCTTTCAAACTCTCAACTTTCATCTCAAGTTCCTCTATTTCACGTCTTCGGCCAAGCAGATTGCTGTTATTTTTAAATGCACCACCGGTCATGGAACCGCCTGGATTTAAGGATTCTCCCTCAATCGTTACCATACGCAGACTGTACTTGTATTTTCTTGCGATGGCAATTGCAAAATCAATATTTTCTACGACAAGCGTTCTCCCAAGCAGATACGCAATTAAGCCCTCATATTCCACCTCCGTATGAACTAACTCACTTGCCACGCCAACAACTCCTGGCTCTCTTAAGGCAGACGGTGTTGAAAATCCACGTCCTGCACTCATACTGGTCAAAGGCAGAAACGTTGCCCGTCCGTATTTATTCTGCTTTAAAAACGAAATCATCTGTTTTGCCGTCGTCTCATTATCGGTAACAATATTTTGGATGCTTCCTCCAAGGGCAGTTTCAATCGCCGTTTCATAATTTTTCTCTACTTTAATTAAATCTGCAACAACTCCATGAATTCCTGGAACACGCTTCTTCTGTTCCATTACACGACGGATACTGTTTCCATAACCATCATAACGCTCTGTGATATTTCTTAAAGATTCTAATCTCGAAGCTTCTTTATGATAGTCATTTTGTAACACCTGCTGCTCTTTGATACTCTTTCCAAGCAGACTCTGATATCTGGTAATCTCATCCTCGTTTTTATTACTCTTCTTTGTGAGGCTTAAAATCTCGGCGTCAATTTCCTTCTGTTCTTTTTCAAAGCGTTCCTTTTCTTCTTCCTGTTTTGCAGTTTCACTTTTTAAACGCAGATGCTTCTGATTCAGTTCTGTTTTTCTAAGAGAAATCTGTTCCATCATCGCATCACAACGCTGCATTTTTCCCTTCGTCGAACCACGATGATTTAAAATTTCAATAATTTCACTCTTATCATCCTCTAACTGTTCTTCTAACTTGTGAATCTCAAAAGCGAAATCCTTAAATAAATCCTTCGCTTTCTCCTCTTTCTGTCTAATCTCATCGATTTTTGCATCAAACTCTGCTTTTTCTTCTGTGTAAGCCTTTTCGCTCTCTTCCCTCTGTTTTAACTCTGCCTCTAAAGCCTCCACACGCTCACGATACTGCAAATCACTTTGCTTTGCCGAAGAAATCTGTTCCTTTGCTACATTAATCTGACCTTCTAACTGTTGCTTCTCCAGCGCTTTTTTTGTTGACTCTTCACGAAACACTTCGATTTTTTTATCAAACGCTTCTAATTCTTTTTCCAAAGACTCATATTCCATCTTCGTTGTCTCAAAATCCTTGCCTGTTTTTTCCAGGTCCTGACGGACAATCTCTGATTTTTCCTCAATTTCCTTTAACTGTGCACCGATACGCTCCATCTCTGCAAGAAACATCTGGATATCCAATGCTTTTAACTCTTCCCGCTTCTTTAAATAAATCTTCGCTGTCTCGGACTGCTTTTCAAGCGGTGCAAGCTGTCTGGTCAGTTCTGATAAAATATCATTGACACGAGTCAGGTTCTGCTGTTCTTCCTCCAATTTTTTTAAAGATGCCACTTTTCTTCGTTTGAACTTTACGATTCCGGCCGCTTCATCAAACAGCTCTCTTCGCTCCTCCGGCTTGCCATTTAAGATTTTATCAATCTGTCCCTGTCCGATAATGGAATAGCCCTCTTTTCCGATACCCGTATCATAAAACAGTTCATTGACGTCTTTCAATCGGCAGGAAACTCCATTCATCAGATATTCACTCTCTCCCGAACGATAAAGCCGTCTTGCAATCGTCACTTCTTCATACTCAATCGGAAGTTTATGGTCACTGTTATCTAAGGTAATTGCAACATAAGCAAATCCAAGCGGTTTTCTTGTCTCTGTTCCCGAAAAAATGACATCCTGCATATTTCCGCCTCGAAGCTGTTTTGCACTCTGCTCTCCAAGCACCCAGCGCACCGCATCTGCTACATTACTCTTTCCGCTTCCGTTTGGTCCTACAATTCCGGTAATTCCGTTGTGAAATTCAAATGTTATCTTATTTGCAAAGGACTTAAAGCCCTGCACTTCAATACTTTTTAAATACATAGGTCACCCTTACTCTTGAGTTTTTTAATTGCACAATAGGCTGCCTGCTGTTCTGCCGCCTTTTTGGTATGTCCCATTCCTTCCCCCAATACGGTATTTCCAAGCAAAGCATGCACATAAAAGCTCTTATTGTGGTCTGGACCTTCCTCTTTTACCAGTTCATAACGTACATCTTCATCATAACTTCCCTGTACGATTTCCTGAAGCGTAGTCTTGCTATCATAAAAGAGCTGTTTGTTTTCAATATCATTTAAAATAAACCGGTCAATAAACTCTTTTGCATTAGCAAAACCACCGTCCAGATAAATAGCTCCAATTAACGCCTCCATAGCATCTGAAACAATCGAATCTCTCTTTCTTCCACCTGTTGCATCCTCACCTTTTCCAAGTAATAAATAATCTCCCAGTGGAATTTCTCTTGCACATAAGGCTAATGTCGGTTCACATACCATGCTGGCACGTTTTTTCGTCAACACACCCTCTGGCGTCTGTGGATATTTCGCAAATAAATAATCACTCGAAATCAACTCTAATACCGCATCTCCCAAAAATTCCAGACGCTCATTGTTTTCTTTCTTCTCATATCTATGTTCATTTGCATAAGAACTATGCGTCATTGCTTTTACGAGCAAATCAAAATTTTCAAATTTATAACCGATTTTCTGCTCAAGTTCTAATAACCTCTTCATTTCTTGATTAACTTCCTTTCTTTTTTTTATTTATGTACTCTCGAATTCTTTCTTATCTTTGCTTTTATGACTGAAATTCCGAAGTACATTTCTCAGTTTTTCTTAATCTGAAAATCAGATGTCTCCATCCGGCATTTTAGCTTTTTAAAGACATCTGACTCACTTTATTCATCCTACAATCTTTTTAATTTCTTCTACCGCATCTCCTACAGTCACAATATGTTCTACATCTTCATTTGGCATTTCAATATCAAATTCTTCTTCAATTCCCATGATAATCTGGAATACATCCAAAGAATCTGCTCCCAAATCCTCTACGAATGTAGTATCCATTGTCACTTCCTGTGCATCTACATTTAATACCTCTGCGATAATCTTCTGTAATTTTTCTAACTCCATTGTCTACTGCTCCTCCTCTGTCTTTTTCACCGCTACTGTAATATTTTCCCGAATTTTTTCACTAATGTCCTGTTCTTTAAAAGAAATACACTGAATAATCGAGTTTTTCACCTCGTTTGCTTTGGAACTTCCGTGACATTTCACTACAAGTCCTCTTAATCCGAGAAGCGGTGCTCCACCGTACTGGCTGCTGTCAAAACTTTTTAATGTACTTTTCAATGCCGGTTTTACAAGCAAAGCTCCAATCTTACTGCGAAGAGTGGTCATCATGCCTTCTTTTACTTTGGAAATCAGCGTTGCTCCGACTCCCTCATATAATTTTAAAATTACATTGCCTACAAAGGCTTCGGTTACAATTACATCTGCAACACCGGATGGAATATCTCTTGCTTCGATGCTTCCGATAAAGTTAATGTCTTTACATTCTTTTAAAAGTGGATATGTCTCCTTTACCAGGGCATTGCCTTTTTCTTCTTCCACACCAATATTTACAATTCCAACTCTCGGATTTTTTACGCCTACGACATGTTCCATGTAAATAGAACCCATACGTGCAAACTGAACAAGATGGGAGGACCTTGCATCCACATTTGCTCCACAGTCAATCAAAAGTGATGCCCCATTTTTCGTTGGAATCATCGGTGCAAGCGGTGCACGCTCAATTCCTCTGATTCGCCCTACAATCGTAGTTCCACCAACTAAAATCGCACCGGAACTTCCGGCAGAAACAAAGGCATCTGCCTCACCCTTTCTGACCAGTTTCATTCCGACTACAATCGAAGAATCTTTCTTGCCCTTGATTGCAGCAACCGGCGGTTCACCAGTCTCAATCACTTCTGATGCATGTACAACCTCTATTCTCTCCTTCGGATAATCATAAGCGCTTAATTCCTTTTCCACCACTTCTTTTTGTCCGACAAGAAGTACCTTTAAGTTTTGTTTTTCTTTTATGGCCTCGACTGCCCCTTTGATAATCTCATGCGGAGCATTATCCCCGCCCATGGCGTCGACTACCACTGTAATCAGATTTTCCATTTTACTGCCTCCTGTACGCTATGCCCATAATTTTACCAGACATCTAAAAAAAGGGCAAGAGAAACGGCCGTAAAAGATAATCTCTTTTACGACCGCCCAAAATTCGTTTTATCTGCCACTCTCTGTTTTTAACAAATTTATACTACAGCACATTAGAACAAATGATACCTGTCTGTCACCTGCTCTTCGTTCATCCCTGCCATTCTCTGCTTTCAACAGATTCATAAGCAGGTGCTTTGGAGCGGCTGGTACGTAAGCGACAGTATTTTCGTCGCTTACGTACCACTGCCAGCGACAAGCAGCGAGAGCGTGCCTGCGATGAACTGTTGTTTATTCCTTTATTCCATTTTGCCATTTGAACCAATATGATATCCTTCAACATCCATATCTTTCGCCATCTCACCGCTGTCTAACAGATAATACCAGGAATCTCCATCTTTAAACCATCCGGTTCTCATATAACCTTTTTCATCAAATGCATACCATTTTCCATCAATCTGTTTCCATGCATTTCTCGGATAAGTTCCATTGCCGTTATCATACCACCAGCCATCATTATTCTGTACCCATTTACCAAGTACCTTACTTGCACCTGCCTGGTCCTCGCTTTCAGACGGAATCGTTCCATCTGCTGACACAATAACCTCTGCGGTATCGCTGGTTGCTCCATTTGTAGAAGAACCAATCGTACTGGTTGCTACAACATAATAATAAAGTGTCCCTTCGGTATCGGTTGGAGGAGTATAACTTGCTTCTGTTGCTCCGTCAATTAAAGTTCCACCGCCATTTGTGTCGGTCTGACTCTTATACCACTGATAAGTAATCGTTCCATCATCAGTCGTTGTTGCCTCTACTGTCAGCGCCGAAGCTTCTGCATTAACTGCATAAGTCACAGCTCCACTTAAATTTGTGGTAAATTCCGGCTTTGCAACTTCCACATCTTCCTCATCTGCTTTATCTTTCTTGTCACTGCTGTCCTCTTTCGTTGCCTCTGTCTTTTTATCCGGCTTTGGGTCAGTCACTGACAATAATTTATCTAATACAGAATCTGCACTGCATCCGGTCATAGAAACAGTCATGCATCCTACCGTAAGAAGCAGTAATAATTTTTTATACCATCTATTATTCATACTAAAATCCTCCTTTAACAAGTTCTCTCTTATATTAACTTGTTTTCTGGAAAACCGCAAGAAAAACTTGCAATTTTGTTACAAATTTATTACAAAATTCACTATTGTTCCATTGCTGTGCAATTCTCACAATCCTCTAAACAATGAAAAAAGGCTGCCGTGCCTAAACACGACAGCCCCTCATACTATGAATTATTCAGCATCCATAGCAATAACTTCTTTTTTGTTGTAGCTTCCGCAAGCTTTGCACACTCTGTGTGGCATCATTAAAGCACCACATTTGCTGCATTTTACTAAGTTCGGAGCAGTCATTTTCCAGTTTGCTCTTCTTTTATCTCTTCTTGCTTTAGAAGTTTTATTTTTTGGACAGATGGACATAATTACACCTCCTTAAATTTGCTAAATATATCACGGATTGCCGCCATTCGTGGATCAAGGCTCTCCTGCTCACACGAGCATGGCCCTTCATTCAAGTCTTTTCCGCAATGGCTGCAGATTCCCTTGCAGTCCTCTTTACACAGGACCCTCATAGGCCAATGGATTAAAATCTCATTATGCACTAACTGCTCAATATCCAGGCTACAACCTGTGACATAATTAATTTCATCTAAGTCTTTTATCCTGTCTTCCTCTGAAGTTTTCATATCAACCTCTTTTTCAAGGTCAATTTCAAATTCCGTTGCCACATCTTTGAGACAGCGGTCACATGGCAGGGCAAGACTCACTTTGCCTTTTACTTCAATCCGAAGCACTTTTTTTCCCGTATTCGTAATCACAACGTCTAACGGCTGTTTTTCTACTACCGGAAAACTGCCAAGTTTCGATTCAAAGGAATCCATGGAAACCGGCGTTTTTAATTCTTTCGTCTTTCCATCCACGGATAAAATATCTGATAAATCAATTAGCATAATAGTCTCCTAATCACACCTTGTCAATTATACATAGGTAATTCGTTTTTGTCAACTATTATTTCTGATTCTTTACCAGTTCTGCTGTTTCCTGGCAGATTGCAAGTTCTTCGTTTGTTGGAACGATTGCAACTTTTACTTTAGAATCCGGTGTGGAGATTACTTTATTTTCTCCTCTTGTATTGTTCGCTTCTTCATCTAATTTAATTCCAAGGTATCCCAGGCTCTTTACAACAGTTTCACGAACCGGAATTGCGTTTTCACCGATACCACCTGTAAATGCGATTGCATCTACACCGTTCATAGCAGCTACATAAGAACCGATGTATTTGATAATGCTGTAGCATAAGCAGTCTACTGCACGTTTTGCATCTTCGTTGCCTTTTTCAGCAGCTTCACTTAAATCACGGAAGTCACTGGAAAGTCCATTAGAAAGTCCTAATAAACCAGATTCTTTATTTAAGATACGAACCATTTCTTTTACATCAATGTTTTCTTTTGCACAGATGAATTCAAGAACAGCTGGGTCAAGGTCACCGGAACGTGTTCCCATTACAAGACCCTGAAGTGGTGTCAGACCCATACTGGTATCAACACATTTTCCATTTACAACTGCACTGATAGAAGAACCGTTTCCAAGATGAGCAACGATTACTTTAGAATTTTCTGGGTCAAGACCAAGGAATTTGATGGTTTCTTTGGATACGAAACGATGAGAAGTTCCGTGGAAACCATATTTACGTACTTTATATTCATCATAGTATTTTTTCGGAATTGCATACATATATGCTTTTTCCGGCATTGTCTGATGGAAAGCAGTATCAAATACAGCTACGTTTGGTTTACCTGGCATCAGTTCCATACATGCACGGATACCCATAAGGTTTGCTGGGTTGTGCAGAGGACCAAGGTCACAGCACTCTTCGATGACAGAGATTACTTCATCGTTGATGATACAGGAATCAGAAATTTTAGCACCGCCGTGCAGTACACGATGTCCGATTGCTTCTACTTCATCAAGGCTCTTTAATACACCTGTTTTTTCGTTAACCAGAGCGTCTAATACCATTTTGATTGCTTCTGTATGAGTTGGCATTGGTGCTTCTGTTACTTCTTTTTCTCCGTTTGTTGGCTGGTATACCAGTCGTCCATCAAGACCAATACGTTCACACAGACCTTTTGCTGCAACTTCCTCTGTTTCTGAGTTAATGAGCTGGAATTTCAAAGATGAACTTCCGCAGTTTACTACTAATACGTTCATGATTTTTCCTCCGTTATCCTAATTCATTACGGTCTAAAGCTGACCGTGCTTGTCTTTATTATACATCGTTTCAAAAAACGGTACAAGTGTGCATTTGAAAATTATGCACAAAAATTGTATTCTTTTCCAAACATTCCTTGTTTATCTTAGAATAATCGGTGAATGTTGAAGGTCATTTTTAAATCCTCTTTTTTGTTTTCTGCAGACTACTGCTTCATAAAGATTCGATGCGAAGATGTCTTTTTCAAATAAATCCTTTTGAAATTTAGACAATTCTTTTTGATAATTAGAAGCCTTTGTAAGCACCTGAATTTCTTTTGCTGTTTTCATTTTGCTTAACACTTCCCTGCTATCCTGCCTAAATCCTAAAATTCTGGTATAAGGGTATGCTAAGAAATTCCGAGTCTCTTCCTGAGTTATCTCCAATAAAATGTGAAGCAGAGCCCTCGAAATTCGGGTATACGTCAGTTCTTTCGTCTTTAATTTCTGAACAAAACTACTATAAGACTCAAATTGATTTAAATTTTTAGAAATCCGCATTGCAAGGTCTTTTGAAACATCGCTGTAAGCAGTCAGATGTAATCTGTTTTTCTGCTTAAGCAGATTGTATTGTAACAGCAGAGAAAAATCATCCTCCCATACCATCTGATTCTGTTTTCCTGACTCCAGAAAAATTTCTGTAATTTCCTTTGGCATTACATGAAAAAGCTGAGAAATTTTCTCATCCTGTTCCCAGTTTCCCACGTCTTTTAAGGCACTGCGAATCCCCGAAGCACTTGCAAATCCATGGGAAAGTTCCTGTCCATGATACCCCTGCCCTTCTCTTTTTACAATCACCGGCTCTATCGAAGAGTTCTTTGATTGTAATGCCTTTAAATATTCAATTCCAAGAATATTATTGGGCTTATCTAAGATACTGCTCTCTTCTTCTGTTAAGAAACCGCTTAGCGCCTGTTTTCTTGCAACCGGAAAAGAAAGACCTGTTTTTAGTGCATCCCGAAGTTGTTTCTGAAATTCCGTATTTTCATCTGTAAGCAGCTCCACTGCTTTTTGCATCTTTGAAAGCTTCTCATCTTCCGCTCCAAAACACAAAAAATCCGTACAGCCGATTCCCTCTAAAACAGAAGTCGCTCCTGCCGCAAAAAATTCAGCACTGGCACAGGAAGCCCAGACCGGCAATTCCAGTACTAAGTCTGCGCCCCCTAAAAGCGCCATTTTTGTCCGTGTATATTTATCAAAAAGTGCCGGTGCACCACGCTGTACAAAATCTCCGCTCATCACAACCACCACAAAATCACAACCGGTTAATTCCCGCGCTTTTTGAATCTGATAAGCATGCCCATTATGAAAAGGATTGTATTCTGCAATAATTCCTGTCACTAAAGCCATATTGATTTCCTTTCTACTCCACACTCTTAAGGGATTCAATCATGTCAATTTTTCGCAGTCGGTAAAACATCATTCCATTTACAAACAACGCAAATGCCAGGGTAATGAGTCCGCTGTAAAAATAACTTCTGAAAAATACATTTCGTCCAAACATCATCATATCCACTTCCACTGTCTGAATCACATAATGGTGCAAAAAGTTTCCGATTCCCATTCCGGCAAGAATTCCAAACAGAGTCAGCACAATGTTTTCTCGATACACATAGGATGCCACTTCTCCATCATAAAATCCCAACACTTTTAGTGTTGCCAGCTCTCTCTGCCGTTCTGTGATATTAATATTAT
>JAIIAN010000302.1 GCA_022717655.1 Bacillota bacterium
CACGGTGTTACCCGCTTGATTTTGAGTCAAGTGCGTCTGCCAATTCCGCCACAGCGGCAAGCTGATTGGTTTGGCTGAACCGTTTATTATAGTATCATGTTTTGCTACACAATGCAAGCCTTTTTTTAATTTTTACGGGCAGATTTTTTATTTTTTCTGCCCGCTTTGTCTTTTTTACTGCTGAATCAGCTTATCATAGATATCAAAGCAGTCAAATGTTGCAAAGTAGTCTTTTGGCTCTTCTGCTCTGCGGATTAACTGTGTGCTTCCATCTTCTTTTAATAAGACTTCTGCTGATTTCAATTTTCCGTTGTAGTTATATCCCATTGCAAATCCGTGTGCACCGGTATCATGAATTACCAGTAAGTCTCCCATATCAATTTTCGGAAGCATACGGTCTACTGCAAATTTATCATTGTTTTCGCAAAGAGAACCTGTCACATCATATTTGTGGTCGCAAGGTTCCTTTTCTTTTCCCATTACTGTAATGTGGTGGTAAGCGCCATACATAGCCGGACGCATTAAGTTTACTGCGCACGCATCTACACCGATATATTCTTTATGAGTATGTTTTTCATGAATTGCTTTTGTTACAAGACAACCATACGGTCCCATCATGAAACGTCCCATTTCAGAATAGATTTCTACATCACCCATTCCAGCCGGAACAAGTACTTCTTCATAAACTTTACGGACACCTTCTCCAATGACACGGATATCATTTGGTTTCTGGTCTGGTGTATAAGGGATACCAACACCACCGGATAAATTGATAAATTTAATATTTGCTCCTGTTTCTTCTTTTAATTTTACAGCAAGTTCAAACAGACGTTTTGCAAGTTCCGGATAATATTCATTTGTTACAGTGTTACTTGCAAGGAAAGCATGAATACCAAATTCTTCTGCACCTTTTTCTTTTAAGATACGAAATGCATCAAAAATCTGCTCGGTTGTCATTCCATATTTTGCATCTCCAGGATTATCCATGATTCCATTTCCAAGTTCAAATGTTCCACCTGGGTTGTAACGACAGCTGATTCTCTTTGGAATTGTTCCGATAGTATCTTCTAAGAAATCAATATGAGTAATATCATCTAAGTTAATGGTTGCACCTAATTTATAAGCATAAGCATATTCTTCTGCCGGTGTATCATTTGATGAAAACATAATATCTTTTCCTGTGCATCCGATTGCAGAAGACATCATAAGTTCTGTATAAGAAGAACAGTCACAGCCACAGCCATACTCTTTTAAGATATTAATTAAAAATGGATTTGGGCAGGCTTTTACTGCAAAATATTCTTTAAATCCTTTATTCCAGGAAAACGCTTCTTTTACTGCTGTGATATTTTCACGGATTCCTTTTTCATCATACAGATGAAATGGTGTCGGATACTGTTTTACAATTTCATCCAACTGTTCTTTAGTAACAAATGTTTTTTTCTCCATTTTATTGTATTCTCCTCAATTTTTCTCTCTAATCACACATACACGGTTATTATATGTCACATGCTTTCATTTTTCAACAAAAATTTTGCAGATTAAAGCGATAAACAAAATCTTTACTGATTTATAATTATCCAGGAAAATGCTTTTGCAGTTCTTTCCTCTGCATCTTTAAAATGATTTCCTTGATTCCATTCCAAGATACAATTCACTTTATTTTCCCTCATAATTTTCTTTACTTCTCTAATATTATCTCCAACTTTTGACAGCATCGCATTCTTTGTTTTTTCTTCCTTGTCTCCAAGACTCAAATAGATACAGGGACTTTTTACTTCATTTTCTTCCAAATAAGTGAGGAAGCCCGGAAACCATACCGACGGTGATGCAGCCGCTATTCCGGCAAATTTACCGCTCTGGCAACATGCCCATAGACTAAATAGTCCTGCTAAAGAATATCCACCCAAATAATATTTTTTATTTTTATCCGAACATAATTTTAATATCTCCGTAAGCAAATTTAATGCTCCCTCACCAAATGCTTCTTTTCCAAATACTGCCGGTGCTTTCCATGGTGATAATTCTTGATTCCAGTTATCCACCTTTATTGCAAGCATTTGTATTTCTTTTTTTGTATTTGTTTTTATTCGTTCAACCTGATTTGGTATCTCATTCAGATTATGATCTCCAACAGGCTCAATTAGCACAATATCCGATTCTGGATTTCCGTATTTATATAGCTTCATTAATAATTAATTCTCTCTCCTCATTATAATTATCCTCAAATGACTTCATCCGTTAAGTCAATTGGAGTAGTTCAAACAGAAGATACTCACACAATTACTTTTTTATATATTTCGTACTTCTTCCTTTTCCTTCAACAATTACCACTCCCTTTTGTCCCATACTCTTTAGTAATTGTGTTGTTTTGGATTTTCCAAAAGGTACATAAGGTGCAATTTCACTTATTGATTTCAACATTGTTTTGCTTAAGACTTTGTAAATTGCTTTTTCATCCTCACTTAAATTAAAATTATTTTCAAATATTGGAAGCACAACTTTTATAGCATTTTCTGATACTTCAAACTCTGGTTTTGCCAAACTTTCTTCGTAAAGCTGCTTGATTCTTATAATTCCTGTTCCAAATATCTCCACAAAGCCCAATCTGTAAAATACATTTGCAAGATTTCTATTTCTTAAAGCTGAAAGTTTTCCAGCCAAATATTCATTTACTGTTATTCCAGATGGCAATCCGCCAGGAGACACAACTTCAATTCTATCATCAAACATCAAAACTCTGATTTGAGATTCTACATCCCAAACCCTATGAATCAAAGAATTTGCAATCGCTTCTCGAAAAGCTGCTTCCGGTATTTTTTCTACCTTCTTTCTGTCAGCTTCCTGTATCACTTCATATTCATAATAATCTCTAAATACAGC
>JAIIAN010000049.1 GCA_022717655.1 Bacillota bacterium
GGTTTCTCTTTATATGTCCTGTGTAAAATTTTTGCGAAAAGAATAAATGTGATATAATGTATGAAAAGTTACAAAAATTACAAACTAGTTTATTGGTAAAAAATGATTCAAGTAGAGGATGAAAAAATGATTTTTTTGGATGCAAATGCCTTTTATTCATATTATGGAAGAAGCAAATTAGGAATGACATCAGAACCTGTTGACGAAGAACGTTTAAAAAAATATTTGGAACAAATCTGAGTACAGTAATTGTATATGGCTCTTATGCCAGAGGGGATTATAATGAAAATTCAGATGTTGATGTAATGATATTGGTTAAAATACCAGAGGAAAAATTATCGAATTATATAGATGTGGTTTCAGACTGTGCATTTGAGTATTTGATGAAATATGGTATAGATATTTCTCCTGTCTTAAAAAATGAAAATCATTTTAAATACTGGGAGGAAACAATTCCATATTATCAAAATATTCGTAAGGAAGGAGTAGTCATTTGTGATTGATGAGAAGCAAATAGCACTAGCACGATATCGAGTTGAGCAAGCAGAAGAAACTTTAGTTGCAGCAAAAATATGTTTTCAGAATAGGTTGTTTAAGGATTGTATTAATCGCTCTTATTATGTGGCGTTTTATAGTGCGGGAAGTAAAAAAATATTTGCTTGAAAGAAAAATATTATAAAGAGAAGATGTGAATTAGAATAGTAGACCAATAGGCATGAAGAAAGATTGTGGATATCTCGATTTTTTCATGTCTATTGGTTATTTTTATTAAAAGAAAAAAGAAACTCCGCAATTTTTGCATATCTATTCGCAAGAAAGAGATGGAAAAAAAGTGGAGAGTTTTTTAAACTAAAGGGACCTATCAATGAAAGAATCTTAATATTTTGTCGGAGGTTTTTCTATAATTATTCCCGGTATTAGATGAGATGGAATTTGTTATAATTAAAAAAATTCAGAGAAAATAATATAGTATGAGGAGATAAAAAATGACAGCAGCTTATCAGACAGGAAAATATCGAAATGTATTTTTGGAGTGCGGATATTCTAAAGAGGAAATTCAAGAGAGAGTAGAGAAGACCTTTGAGACTATTTTTTATGGAACAGAAGAAGAACGCTTTTACCATGAAGTCGGAGAAGACATGGCGTATGTGGAAGACACAGGAAATCACGATGTCCGAACAGAAGGAATGTCTTATGCAATGATGGTGTGTGTACAGATGAATAGAAAAGAAGAATTTGACCGTCTTTGGAAATGGGTTCGTACTTATATGTATATTCCGAAAGGACCTGGAAAAAATTATTTTGCATGGTCGTGTGGCACTGATGGAACTTGGAATTCAGATGGACCGGCTCCGGATGGAGAAGAATTTTTTGCGATGTCTTTATTCTTTGCGTGGAGAAGATGGGGTGACGGAGAAGGAATTTTTGAGTATAGTAAAGAGGCAAGGGCAATCTTAAAAGAATGTGTACATAAAGGCGAACCGGGACAACCGGGTGATTCTATGTGGGATGCGAAAAACCATTTGATTAAATTTATTCCAAACTGTGATTTTAGTGACCCATCTTATCATCTCCCTCATTTTTATGAATTATTTGCAAAATGGGCAAATCCCGAGGATAGAGAATTTTGGAAAGAGGCAGCAAAGGCAAGTCGCGACTATCTTCATAAAGCATGTCACCCAAAAACAGGTTTATCGGCGGAATATGCGGATTATGATGGAACTCCTCATAAAGGGCATCAGGAGATTTTTGGACGTCATGATTGGTATTATAGTGATGCTTATCGAACGATTGCAAATATCGGACTGGATTATGAGTGGTTTGGAGTAGATTCCTGGCAGGTAGAAAATGCGAATCATCTTCAGAAATTTTACTGTGAGGACCAGAAGCTACATTGGGATGGAGTATTTTTAACAGATGGAACAAGACTAGAAGAGAAAGCATTGCATCCGGTGGCAATTATTGCAACGAATGCTCAGGCATCTTTGGCAGCAAATGGTCCGTATGCAAAAGAATGTGTAGAGAAATTCTGGAATACACCGCTTCGCACAGGAGACAGAAGATATTATGATAATTTCCTTTATATGTTTTCAATGCTTGCTTTGTCTGGAAACTATCGAATTTATTAATAATTAGGATTCGAATAAAACGTAATATTTTGTCGGAGTTTTTTCTATAATTTCTCCCGGTGTTCTAAAGAGTGTAGTCTGTTATAATAAATGAAATTAAGAATGAGACTGGGGAGAAAGAAAGATGCAAGGTCCAAAAGCACCGAAAAATCCAGAGAAAAAAAGACCGTATTTTTATATTATGAGAGAAAAAGAAATTTTTAGTTCCAGACAGGAGGATGGAACAGGAATTCAATATATTTATGAGAGTGATGGACGATTAATAAATAGCGCACAGATAGCAGGTAATGTTACAGATAAAGAGGAGTTAAAGCTTTTAGAGACAGTAGAAGGGTTTGGAAAACTGGTCCATAGTATCGGAATTTTTGTAGAAACAGAGAATCCGGAAGAAGAAATAGAATTTATATTTCAGATATATGGAAAGAATGACCTCTATGGAGGAGGAACAAACCTAAAAACGAAATTAAAAGGCGATGGAATGGAATATAAGATTTTGTTGTCAGAATATCAATGGACAGAAGACGATAATATTCCGGGACAGATAAAATTTATATTTCAAACTCCGGAAATAATGGGAAAAGCAAGTGTAAAACTTTATTTAAACGATGGATATGATGCCCCAGAACAAATAGAAGATGAAACCGTAAATATTAATTCAGAGCAGTACAGTCAAATGGTTCGCAGCTCATTGTTAAGTATGGGAAATACTTTCCGGATACAAAAAGCAATCCAAAAAGCAAAATCAGGCAAGCCTGTTACTTTAGCATACATTGGAGGTTCTATTACCCAGGGAGCAGGAGCAACGCCGATCCATACGGAGTGTTATGCGTATAAATCGTGGAAGATGTTTCAGAAAAAATTTGCAATAAAAGAAAATGTAAAATTCATAAAAGCAGGTGTAGGAGGAACTCCATCGGAGCTTGGAATGTTACGGTTTGAAAGAGATGTATTAAGGGAAAATGAACAGCCGGATATCATTGTCATTGAATTTGCAGTGAATGATGAAGGAGATGAAACAAAGGGAGACTGTTATGAAAGCCTTGTACGTAAAGCTTTGAAGCTTCCATGGAAACCGGCAGTTATTTTGTTGTTTTCAGTGTTTGCAAATGACTGGAATCTTCAAGAACGTTTGATGCCTGTTGGATTAAGATATGATTTGCCAATGGTCAGCATAAAAGATGCAGTAGTGCCTCAGTTTAAAAACAAAGAAAAACAAAGTATAACGAAGAATCAGTTTTTCTATGATATGTTTCATCCGAGCAATTTGGGACATACCATTATGGCAGATTGTCTTAGCTATTTTTTTGAACGATGTGAAGAAACAAAGGGATTAAGAAAAAATAAATTTGTAACAGGAATCTTTAATGAGGAAACATTAGAGAGAAGGCTTCTGGAAACACCTGTTATTGGAAATAGTTTCGAGTCAGTCCACCTGATAGATAAAAAAGATAGTTATGTAGGTGCGAAGATTGATGAGGGAGGATTTGTACATTGTGATAAAGAATTGCAATGTGTAGAAATCGATGATTCTTTAATGACAGTGCCAGAGTTTCCGCATAATTGGATGTATAATGGAGATTCGCCGGAAAATGCATACTTTGAGATGAAAATAAGCTGTAAGGCGTTATTATTGATATTTAAAGATTCAGGAGAAACAAATGTGGGAAAAGCAGATGTTTGGGTAGACACAGAATATTGCCTGTGTGCAGACCCACATATCAATAACTGGCTTCATTGTAATGCGGTCATTTTATTCAATGAAAAAGAAACGAAAGAACATATTGTCCGAATAGAGATTCCAAAGGAAGAAAGAGAGAAATGTTTTACAATTCTTGGATTCGGATATGTGAAATAGGAGAAGAAGTATGGTAATTGCAAAGAATCCAATTTTAAGTGGATTTTATCCAGACCCATCTATTTGTAGAGTGGGGAATGATTTTTATATCGTAAACTCTAGTTTTGTATATGCACCTGGAGTTCCGATTTTTCATAGTAGAGATTTAGCACACTGGGAGCAGATTGGAAATATTTTAGAAAGCAAAGAGCAGCTTCAAGTTGAAAAAAGCGAAATTTCGAGAGGGATTTTTGCTCCGACGATTCGCTATCATGAAGGGCTTTTCTACATGATTACAACAAACGTAAGCTATGGAGGGAACTTTATTGTTACTGCAAAGAATCCGGAAGGACCATGGTCAGAACCATATTATTTAGGAGAAGAAGCAATAGGAATTGACCCAAGTCTGTTTTTTGACGATGATGGTAGGTGTTACTATTGTGGCACAAGGCCGAATCCGGAAGGGGTACGCTACAACGGAGACTGGGAAATCTGGGTTCAGGAACTTGATTTAAAGAGTATGAAACTGGTCGGCGAGAGTATGGCAATCTGGAAAGGGGCTGTAAAGGGAGTCATCTGGCCGGAAGGACCTCATATTTATAAGATTGGAGAGTATTATTATCTAATGCATGCAGAAGGTGGAACAGGACCAGAACATAGCATTAGTGTAGCAAGAAGTAAAAAACTATTTCAGTGGTTTGAAGGCTGTCCTAGAAACCCGATTTTTACACACAGAAATCTGGGAATGGATTACCCGGTTGTCTATGCGGGACATGGAGACCTTGTGGATGATGGATATGGAAACTGGTATGTAGTAATGCTTGCATCAAGACCGTGTAAAAAACATAGCAGCATGGGAAGAGAGACTTTTTTGGCGAAAGTTATCTGGGAAAACGGATGGCCGGTTATCGCCCCACAAGTTGGACGGCTTGAAGATTTTGTTGAGATTCCGCTTGAAGAACATCGTTTTGCAAATGAAGTGACTTCTTCAGATTGTATTCAGTTTTGGGAAAATGAGTTAGATGAAAGACTAGTAGGAATCGAAAAACGAGATGAAGAAATTTATTCTCTTTCAGAGAGAAAAGGAATGTTACGATTATACTGTAGAAAAGAGAAAATTTCAGAAAAAGACTACAGTTCCTATTTGGGATTAAGACAAAAAAGTTATCGTTTTGAGGTGGAAACAGGGATTGAATTTGAACCGAAGGCAGAAAATGAAACAGCAGGAGTGATTTTGTATCAGAACCATGAAAATCATTTAAAGTTTGAAATAAAACAGGTAGAAGGGAAAAAAGTATTTGAAGTAAACTCTTATATTCATGGGGAAGAGACAAAACTTTCAATAGTTGATATTAGTAAGTGGCAGGGAATTTTAAAAATTATGATTCAATGTCATGACCAGGAAGCCAGAGTATGGATTGGAAAAGAGAAAAACCTTAAACCGGTTGCAGAAAAGATTCCTCTTACTGCGTATACAACAGAAGAGGCAGGAGGATTTGTAGGGTGTACGGTAGGAATGTATGCGTCTTCAAATGGAAAACAAAGTGAGAATTATGCGGATTTTGGTTGGTTTTATTTGAAAAATATGGATTGATTAGATATAGGATTTTTGACTAGGGAGCAGAATTTTTCTGCTCCCTGAAGTGGTTTTAGAAAAAAGCAGGAGAAAGAAGAAAATGAGAAAATTATTGCATCGGATAGAAGAAGGGATGGATAACTTAAAAATTAAAAAAAAATTATACATGCTTTATCTCATATGCGTTTTAATCCCCATTATTATCACGGATAGTGTTATCTTTTTCATTGTTAGAAGTTCAGAACAGGAAAAACAACAACATGAGATGGCAAATATTGCAAATGCAGTAAGCTATAATATCAGTAATACGATAAGCAGCATAGGGGAAACAGCAAAAAGTATTTATACCAGTAAATATATCAATTCGTTTTTGATGCAAGAATATGAAAGTGCTCCGGAATATGTGTTGACTTATCAGGAGTTTTTCAAGGACCATTTACTTGAAAATATATTAGGAATGAATAATTTAGTATTTACTTTTTACACAGATAATGAAACGATAGTAAATGGAGGAAAGGTAAATAAGATTGAAAATATCAGAGAAGGTCTTTTAGTTTGAATCGTCCTCGGAGACTGCTGATGATTCGAGCCGTTCTCTCATTTTTGCTTCGTCCTCTAAACGCAGTCTCCTCAATTCTTTTAAAAATGCATTTTCAATCCTTAACTTAAGAAGCTCATCCTCTAGTTCTCTTACATGCTCCGCACTTGTATCAACGATAGATTCTTCAATTGGTTTGCTTTTTACATCGTTATCTGGCTTATCCAATGTTTTTTTACGACCTTTCTTATGTGGTCTCAACGCATCAGGACCAGCTGTTCGAAAACGATTTACCCAGTTTGTAATCATACATGGATTGGTAATTCCCTCTTGTAGAGCTAAATCTTGATATGAGATTTCACTTGATAAATATAATTCTACAACAGAACGTTTTTTTTCGAAAGAATATATATCATTTTTCCGAGAACGTAGTAACCCTTCATCTCCAAAAGTCCGATAATTGTGAACCCATTGTTCAATGCTTTTTTTAGCAGGAACTCCATACGTTTCAGAGAGGTATCCATAGCTACCTTCTCCGTTTAAGTATGCTAAAACAACTTTCTTCTTAAATTCAAAAGAATATTTGGACATAAAGAGACCGACCTCCAATCGTTAGATTTTAGGTCTAACTTTTGGGGGGCGGTACAAATAATTCGGCTGTTTCTTATTGATTTTTAAAAAAAAGTATGTTAGAATTTTTAAAGCGAAGAATGTGTGTAAGTAGATTTTTGAACTTGTTTTTCCAGAGAGCTTTTGTCACCGGCTGTAAGCAGAAGCAAAAACATCAGAAATTGAATTTCAGCACGGGAGCTTCTGGCGAAAAGCTGTAAAGTAAAGTTCAGCGTTAAGTCAGATGTAAGGCTGCATTAAAGCCAGATGAGAGCAAAACCGTATAAGAGAAAGAATAGAAATAATAAAAAAACAGCGGTTTTGAATTAGGGTGGTAACGCGAGATACCTCGTCCCTTTTTATAGGGATGAGGTTTTTTTATTTCATAAAGCGTACTTGAATTATTTTATTTATGGAGGAAATTATGAAAGACAAGATTCAAAAACTGAGAGAACAGTTTCAGAATGAACTTGGAACTGTAAATGCACCTTCTTCTTTGGAAGAACTTCGTCGAAATTTTTTAAGTAAAAAAGGTTATGTTTCTGGTCTGATGAAAGAACTGGGAAAAGTTCCGCCAGAACAGAAAAAGACAACTGGACAGTTAATCAATACATTTAAGCAGGAAGTTGTAGCAAAATTTGAAGAAAAAGAAAAAGAACTCGTTCGTCTGGAAGAAGAAAGAGCCATCAATCAGGCAGAGTCCTACGATGAATCCCTTCCAACCGAAAATCCATGTGGTTCTTATCATCCAATCACTCTGATTCAGAGAGAATTAGAGGATATCTTTGAATCTATGGGATTTGATGTAGAAGACTACAATGAAATTGTAGATGATTATCACTGCTTTGAAGCACTGAATATTCCGAAATATCATCCGGCACGTGATATGCAGGATACTTATTATCTGTCGACACCAAACCAGTTATTAAAGAGCCATACTTCCGCTGCACAGAATGCAATCATGAAGAAGTATGCAAAAGCATTAAAAGAAGAAGGACGTCCGATTCGTGCCGTATTCCCAGGAAGATGTTTCAGAAATGAAGCAATCGATGCCTGCCATGAAAACACATTCTTCCAGATGGAAGGAATTATGATTGATAAAGACATCTCCATTTCAAACCTGATTTATTTCATGAAAACCATGCTTTCTGAAATTTTTGAAAGAGATGTAAAAGTGCGTCTGCGTCCTGGATTCTTCCCATTTGTAGAACCTGGATTTGAATTAGATATCCAGTGCTTAATCTGTGGCGGTGACGGATGCCCATCCTGTAAAAACTCCGGATGGCTGGAACTGTGTCCATGCGGTATGATTCATCCAAACGTATTAAAATACGCAGGAATCAACACCGAAGAAGAACCGGACAAATACACTGGATTT
This sequence comes from Bacillota bacterium, assembly GCA_022717655.1. GTDB lineage: Bacteria > Bacillota > Clostridia > Lachnospirales > Lachnospiraceae > Blautia. The sequence goes on from JAIIAN010000049.1 coordinate 8,065, forward strand.
GCGTTTGGTCTGGGTCTGACTCGTCTGGCAATGATGAAATACGGTGTAAAAGATATTCGTGTATTTAACGAAGGTGACTTAAATGCATTGTCACAGTTCGTAAGTAAATAGGAGGTGAAGTAAGATGTTCGTATCAATGAATTGGATTAAAGACTTTGTAGATTTGGACGGATGGGATTTAGACCAGCTGATTCACAGATTTACACTTTCTACAGCAGAAGTAGAAGGAATTGAATATAAAGGAAAAGATGTAAAAGATGTTGTTGTAGGTGAAATTCTTTCCTGCGAAGACCATCCGGATTCCGATCATCTGCATTTATTAAAAGTGGATGCCGGAGATGAAGTTTACGATGTAGTATGTGGTGCACCAAATGCAAGAGCAGGTTTGAAAACTGCATTTTGTAAAGTAGGCGGAGAAGTTTGCGGAATCAAAATCAAAGCTTCCAAAATTCGTGGATATAAATCCTTTGGTATGTGTTGTTCTGCAAAAGAACTGGGAATCTCTGAGACACATGACGGAATCATGGAATTAGATGCAGACTTAAAGAACGGTACAGATTTAAAAGAAATCTTCCCAATCGACGACGTGGTATTTGAAGTCGATAATAAATCTTTAACAAACAGACCGGACTTATGGGGACATTATGGAATGGCTCGTGAGTTTGCAGCACTGACAAACCAGCATGTGAAACCACTTGATGTAATGGAAAATTCATACACAGGTGATGCAACTGTTGCAGTAGAAGTAGCAAACAAAGACCTGGTATTTCGTTACACAAGCATGCGCATTGAAAATGTAACAAAAAAAGTCAGCTCAATGGAAATGCAGATTCGTCTGTTTTACTGTGGAACAAGAGCAATCAATCTGCTTGCAGACTTAACAAACTACATTATGTTAGAGCTTGGTCAGCCAATGCATGCATTTGACGGAAATAAAATCGAAAAGATTGTAGTTGACACACCAAAAGAATCCTTCCAGTTCAAAACACTGGATGATGTAGAACGTGAAATTACACCGGATACTTTGATGATCTATGATAATGAAACACCGGTTGCAGTTGCCGGAATCATGGGTGGTTTAGACAGTGAAATCGTAGACGGAACAACCTCTGTTGTATTGGAATCCGCAAACTTTGACGGAGTAAGTGTTCGTAAATCGGCTTCCAGATTAGCACTTCGTACCGATGCATCTGCACGTTATGAAAAGACACTTGACCCGGAAATGACAATGCTTGCCGTAAAACGTTTCATCAAGCTCTTAAAAGACGTAGACCCGGAATGTGAATGTGCAAGTAAGATTACAGATGTGTATGTAAAGAAATATCCGGAATTAAAAGTAGAGTTTGACAAAAAATTTGTAGACCGTTATACCGGAATTGATATTCCATGTGAAAGAATTAAATTAACACTGGAACAGCTTGGATTTAAGACCACACAGGATGGAGAAAACTTTGTATCAGAAGTACCAAGCTGGCGTGGAACAAAAGATGTCAGCATGAGAGCCGATATCATCGAAGAAATCACACGTATTTACGGATATGATAACTTTGAAATCAAGACAACCTTATCTCCACTTCTTCCTGCAAAAACAACAGAGCGCAGAAAAGAAGAAAATATGATTAAAGATTTGTTAGTAAAAGCTTACGCAATGAATGAAGTTAATACCAGATTATGGTGTGATCCGGATGCACTTAGAAATCTTGGCCTTGCTCCAGAAGAAAACGTACGTCTTTTAGGTCATGCAGATGACAACGGAATCTTAAGAACCAGCATGATGCAGAGCTTCCTGCCACTGGTATACAATAACCGTAATTACAAACCAAGCTTTGGAATTTTTGAAATTGCACGTACTGTATTAGGTGTAAGAGAAGATGAGACAGCAGATGAACATCGTATGCTCGGAATCGCTATGTACAGCAAAGAAGAAAGCGAAAAGAAATTATATATCCGTGCTGTACAGCTCTTAAATACGATCGCAAGCCAGTTAAAACATAAAAAATTAGCTTACGAAAAAACAGAAGTAAGACACGAATGGCAGCATCCGAAGAATACAACTAAGATTTTATTAGACGGAAAAGAAATTGGTATCTTAAATACTCTGCATCCAAAGACTTTAGGACATATCGCTAAAAATGCAGCAGTAGTCTGCATTGAAATTGATATGGATGTATTACTTGCAATTCCGGCTATGGACTTAGAATTCAATGAGCCATCTAAATACCCGACGATTGAATACGATTTATCCTTACTCATTCCAGAAGGTGTGCGCTTTGATAATATTTCTGAATGCTGGAAGAAACTGGAACTCGAAATTTTAAGAGAAGTTTCTGTTATTGATATCTACGATGCAGCAGGCGTGAAGAGTGTAACCATTCGTCTGTCATTTGGTCTTGATACAAGAACACTGACAAGCGAAGAAGTACAGTCTGCGGTAGATGCAATTCTGAAAAATATGAATGAAATCGGAGTTAATCTGAAACTGTAATTGAATAGAATGTAAAATAATAAGATGTGGAAAACTCCTCGCCGGATGGCGGGGAGTTTTTTTGCAGTGTGCCGAGCATGGCACTAATTTGATGAAGCGGAAGTGGAACAAGATCCTTACCTGTTAGAAGAAGAGACCGTGATCCGAGAGCATACCAGACTTTACTTATATAATATATCACTTATAATATGTTCAATATCCCGCCCACTAATAGAAATATCTTTGATTTGACAATAGTTTGAAACAAGATCAATAATTGTTTTTGCCTCTACACTTTCAATTTCATATTCAGCCTCTACATAGTAACAATCGTTATATATAAATTTTACTCCATTCATAATAGGGGCAGCCAATTTCATGGGCATATTATTGTTAACTTCAAAAACAATATGCTTATATTTTTCAAATTCCTTTCTTACATTTTCAATATGATTATCTAGAATGATCTTACCATGATCGATTACTATAATCCTTTTGCACAGCGCTTCGATATCTTGAAAATCATGTGAAGTAATTAAAAAGGTTGTTTTTTTCTCTTCATTGATTTTCTTTATAAAATTTCTAATGCTATTTTTCGATTTTGTATCAAGTCCTATTGTAGGTTCATCTAGATATACAATTCTAGGATCATGTAAAAAAGCCGCCGTAATATTGCAACGCATTCTTTGCCCCAAAGATAATTGTCTTTCAGGGACTGTTAAAAGTGAATGTAGATCTAATAATTCAGTAAATTCCCGAAGATTTTTCTCATATATATGCGAAGGAATTTCATACATTTTTTGCAATAAGTTAAAAGATTCTATTACTGGAACATCCCAAAAAAGTAATGAACGATTTCCTGTGACTACACCAATTTCACGATTATTTTTTCTTCGTTCTTTTGTTGGAATCCTATTGTTTACATAAATGTTTCCTTTTGTTGGAGTTAATATACCTGTAAGCATTTTAATGGTAGTTGATTTTCCACTACCGTTTGGACCAATATACCCAACTGCTTCTCCTTCTTCTATTGAAAAAACGATATTATCAACAGCTCTTACATTTTCATATTTAGGATGAAATATATGCAGAAGTTCTTCTTTTAAATTTTGACTACTTTTTTTTCTTTTATATTCTTTGGTTACATTTTCTACCTTAATTAACGTCATACTGTTCTCACAATCATAATTTTTTCATTTTGTTTCGATCAAACTAGATATAGCACAAAAATATTCTTCACCAAAACGTGTAATTGAAAAATTTTTTTCCAATCTCAGATAAGCATTTTCAACTAACGAATGATTGTTTTTCAATAAAACCTCGTATACTTTTTCGGCAGCCTTGTCTATACATTCAAAATCTAATAAATAGCCGGTAGTTTCATTAATAACAAGTTCTTTATTCCCTTCAACTTTTGAAGCTATGACTAATAATTTTTGTGCCATGGCTTCAAGTATTGTGTATGAACAACTTTCCGTCTCTGAAGGAAGAATTAATGCATCGTATTCACTATATTTCTGTTCAATATTATCTGAAAATCCCTTTAAAATACAATATTCCTCAATACCATACTCTATTATCATTTCTTGCATTTTTTCCTTTGCCGGTCCATCTCCCCAAATCTCTATACAAATTTGATTATTTAAAGATTTAGAAAAATATCTTGCTAATTCTAAAAGTTTCATTACTCCCTTTTCATAGGAAAGCCGACCAACATAAATTAATTTTTTGATTTTATTGTTCTTTTCATTTTCATAATTAAAAGAATTTAGTCTTACTGCGTTATATATTAAATAACTCTTTTGAGGATTTATACCAAAATTCAAATAAGGTAATCTAGCTGCCAATGATACATTTACCAATAAATCCGTTCTATCAATGAGTAATTGAAAATACTCTCTCATCATATCTACTTCATCATCATCGTATATACCATGCCCTGTTACAAGAATTTTATAATTTCCTTTATTCTTAAAGAATTCTTCTTGAATATGAGATGATGCATGTAGATTTACAATATGAAATTTTTCTTTTTCAACACATTTAGTTAATTCTTCAACTCCACTTTCATCAAATGTAATTTCTACCACTTCTGCATAATTTTGCGCTTTTTTATAGATGTTTTTATTCGCAACAAATAAAGTCAAGTCTATAGGATAACCATTTAACGCTTCGCACATATGTAGCAAGTGTGTCGTTACGCCTCCATACCCATTCTTGTCATCAATAATTGCCATTTTAATTCTTTCCATAATAAACTTGTATGATGTTTATAGAAGCCTAAACATCATATTCCTTTCATTTTTCTTAATTTGTGGTTTTTAATATATTCAGATACTGTGAACTATTGATTTATTTCTGTAGCTTGACTACTTAACAGATATATATGAAGATTACACATATCCGAATTATTTATCAGCTAGATGTTACCTTAATATCATTTCATCTAAGTCTAAGATGATAATTGTTGGGAACATAATGCTAGGTTTTATAAAATAAATCTACAATTCAATTTATACAAATATTGTAATTTCCAAACTCAATTATTTTTCTACTATAATTTCTTTATAAAGTAATATGATCATTGGCATCCAACTTGACAAATAACTATGATAGCTTCTATCTACTGTTATTGGAATTGGCACCACTTTGCCATAACAGCATCATCATAGGTTTTGAAGCAACACCACATTAAGGAAACAACTGTGCTAATTTTATTATAGGTAAAATTTTCCTAATTTCTTTTTTCTGTTCTATAAAAAGAAATTTACGTTCCTGTACTATCATACTTTTTCATTCCACAATTCCAAATCCCTATGGCTATGAGCGGTAATAATATAGCGATAAATACTGTACAGATCGGAATAAATACAGTTCCTTTTCCAATCAAATAAAGTGTTGGATAATATGAAACAAACGCAAACGGAATAACATATGATATTGTTATCTCTACGACCTTGGGGAAAATAGTAATTGGGTATTTAGCAAATTGCCTAATTGTTAAAACCAAATATGCAATATCATTTCCTTGTATTATCCAAAAATTGAGACTATTAAATATCAAATAAATGGAAGTATTAATACTAGTTCCACAAATAATAAATAAAATTAATAGCAAAAATTTTCCAATCGTGAAAGAGACCATAGCATGATAAATTCCGTAATATATAATAATCCCTCCACTGATTATTGTTATAACAGCCTGAAAAGTATATCGATTACCTAACAACTGAATGATAATCGGTAAAGGTCGTACAATAAATTTGTCTAATGTTCCATCTCTAATAAATGTTCCAATATTCCATACAGAATCAAAAAAACACTGCCCGATGGCTTCAGGAATCATAGCCATTCCAAACAATATGCATATTTCATAAAGAGTCCAAGCACCTAATCCTCCAAGCATTTTACAAATAAAGAAAATACCAAAAAAACTTGCAGCTTCTCTTGCGAACATAGCAACACACCATATAATAGAATCCAACGGATACTCTGTAAAAGTAATAATTCCAATTCGCATATATGCTTTCATCATAACTAAGTAATAATATAGCTTTTTCATCTTACCCTCCCTGAACTACTACTTTTTTTATAACATGACGAAACAACATACTATTTATTAGAGCGAAAATAATAATCCATATTATTTCTATAAAAATAAATTTCATTCCTTCAAAACAAGATATTTTTCCCAAATAAAGATTTATTGGAATATAAACCATACCTGCAAAAGGCAGCATGTTCAATATTTCTTCTAAAAATCCAGGGAGAAGAAAAAGTGGAATGATACCACCGCTTAAAAATTCCATAATCGATGTCTTTGTAAAACTTAACGCATAGTGTGTCAAAGTATAACAACATAACATACCAAATAATAATTCAATCATAAACATAATTCCGATTGAAATTAACATACTTATTACAAAAAGGAAAGTATATGTGATATTAAATGGAAGTGTGCCTCCTAAAACAAAAAATGCAATAAATAGTGTTGGCATCGCTTTAAAAACAGCAAAAAAGATAAATTCTCCAAATCTTCTTGTCCAAAGAATTGTAAATATAGAAACCGGTCTAGTAAGTTCGGTACCTATTTGTCCGGAATATATCCATTGTGCAAGAGTTTCATTTATACCATCTGAAAACTGAGAACTAAGAACTCTTGATAAGATAATATAACTTGTCATTTGATTTAACGTATATCCTGATATACTATCATATTTTTTAAATATAATTTGCCATATTGCATAGTATAGAAAAACAGAAACTATTGTACCAACAATATCGAACCATTGCGCCTCTATATATGCTAAATGTTCCACGAATACCAATCGAATCATATAAAACCATTGTTTTATTTTATTCATTATATAAATCTCCAATAACCTTATTTTAATGAGGGCATTTGGCAGAATAAAGGCTAGAAATTAAATTTCCTAATACCAGATTTTGGCAGGAAGAACATCTTTGCGCTTGATATTTTAGAACTTTGCAACTGCCGTTGGCCTTTTTATCATGTCTGGTATAAGTTCCACTTACATAGGTATGATTACATGATTTTTTTTCTGATATGGATATATCTGATAGGGCTACATCATAAGAAGTTCCGTTTTCATCTGTAAAATAAGAATCAGAAAAAAGAAAAGTATCCTCCTCTTCATCAATAACCGAGAAGAACCCTTCCGTTTCAGATATATTTTTTTCTTCATTAAGAACTTCTTCTAAGGAGTGAATATTATCTATTTCTACAGCAGGTGTATTATAAGCAAGAATGGTAAGGGAAGAAGAAATACTTAAGAATATAATTCCGAGTCCAGTTACAATAGAAGTAAAAATAGGGTGCTTATGTACAGTATGTTTTTTCAAATGAGTAATCCTCTCTTTCAGTGCATTTTTTTGATGAAACGTAAATCCACTTGAAGAAACAAGTGAAAGATGTGGTGGTGTAGATGAATATTTTAAAAGGGCATTGCCATAGTTTCTTTTTTGTTCGAGTGTACAATTCATTAATGCTAAATCATCAGCGGCTAATTCTGAAGTATTTTGATAAAATTGAATTAAAAGATAAATACATGGGTTATACCAAAACAAAACAGATAAAAGCATAAGAGTTAGCTTAAATAAATTATCATGGTGTTTTAGATGTGCAAGTTCATGTTTAATAATCAAATGGTTTGTATCATCAGACAAATTAAAAGATAAAGGTAAAAATAGTTTCGTGTTCAAAAATCCTGTCACAAAAGGAATTGAAATGTGGTCGGATAATGAAAGAATTGGAGATTTAGATAATCTCAAATCCCTCGATAAGTTTGTAATGATAGCTTGGTTTGGCTGAATGGATTCTTTAAAATTAAAATCGGAATCAATAGTTGAGCAGAAATTTTTAGTTTGAAGATATAATCGGCATATGTAAATAGCTCTAAACAGCATAATGCTAATGCATAAAAACAGTCCGATTAAAATTCCAATACTGATATTCGGTGGACGAAGAACCAGATGATTTTGAACAATTCTGATTGAATCATCAACAGGTATTTTATCCGTTGATTTTGGATGCATCATAAATGGGGAAAATAATCGTTTGTAATAATTGGTAAGTAAAGGAACAGGAAGTAAAAATAAGAAGATATTTACTTTACAAAATAAAAGTTTATGCTTGGGCGCAAGCTGTTTACTAAATAAATGCGTTGCGCCAATAGATAAAAATAAAAAGATACTTCCAACAAGATTCATATAAAAAAGTAAGCGAATGGAAGAAGCAATTATTAAATTTATCATAAAAAAATCACATCCTAATCTTTATTAAGAAAATCTCTTAGTTCATCCAGCTCTTCTTGAGTACAATCTTTTTTATTTCCCGTAATAGCAGAAAGAAATAAATTTAAAGAACCATTAAATGCTTCTCTTAAAAAAGACTTTGCGTATCTTTGAGTGAGCTGTTCACGTGTTAATTTTGGAAAATAAGCTTTTTTGCGTCCTTCATTTTTACAGTCTAATGCACCCTTTTCAATTAGACGTGAAAGATGAGTGTGTAATGTTTGTTTTTTCCAGTCTTTTCCATTGTTATTAAAGAAATCCAAAATTTGATTGAAATAAATAGGATTTTCGGATGACCATATCATTTCCATGATTTCCAATTCTGTGTCAGATAAACCGTATCGATTTGGCATAAGAACCTCCTTATAAATATAGTACTACTATCAAATAGTACTATATTTATAAGG
>JAIIAN010000050.1 GCA_022717655.1 Bacillota bacterium
ATTCTGCAATTCTTGTCACTCCCACATAAATATCCTGAATCCGATACCAGGTTGGATAGTCAATGATTCCCGTTACCGGAAGCCCGAAGATTCTCTGAAATTCCCGAACCGCTCTTTGTGTTCCCTCTCCGTAAATTCCATCTACACGAACCTGTGGCAGTGCCGGATATCCCTCACGGATTGCATTTAACTGTTCCTGAATCTGCGACACCTTATTTCCAGAAGCGCCAATATCCAAATCATACCCTGGCCAGGAAAGTGGAATCCCCGAGATTTCTTCTGCCGTATTAATGTACAGATTACTTCCATAGAAATTTCTAAGAATCTGAATGGCCGAATATCCTCCATCTCCAAGATACTTACTGCCCCACTGGGTCATCCAGCCAGGACACGAAACCCGTTCCCCATCACAGTACTGCGTCAGAATCGGCTGACGTACTCCCGGTCGTGACAGGTAAGACGAAAAGATTTCATCTACCACTTCTGATATCGTATCAAAAATATTTCTTCCAAAAATCCATTTATGGTCAAACGCTGTAGAGGAAGTGATCGTAAAATCATATCCCCTGTTTCGATACCATTCTGTATACACCCGATTTAAGGTAAATGACATAATTGCCAGTACGTTTGCCTTAATCGTTTCTCTCGGCCAGGTCGCATAAATTTCACTCGAAGCTACATTTTTAATATAATCCCGATATCGCACATAATAATCATTTGCCGTAGAGTCTTCCGGTGAACCATCATGTACCACAATAAATTCCGGTATTACGACCCTGCTTAAAACAATTTCTCCACTTTCATCCACCGGTTTAATCTCATCTTCCGGAATCTTCGGTGGATAATTTCCATACAGCGTATGGTCTGGAATTGTAATAACTTCAAATGGTTCTCTTATACTTCTCTCATTGAGTTTTATCGTTTGAAGTGCAGTAATCTCAGGCAAAATTTCTGCACCTGAAATTGTAATTGGTTCAAACTCATGCGCCGTAACCCGAAAATCATACTCGGAATACGGCTGATACTCAGACGGATTCATACTGTACTCAATCGGTGGTGCTGACAATTCAATTTCAGGAATCTGACCATTTTCATCTGTTATCAGACGCTCTACAATCCGCTCCGGTTCTCCTGTATAAGTGATTTCAATCCTCGCATTTTCAATGGGACGATTTCTGTTTGACGAGACAACCGAAATCTTAAGACCGCCTTCATCAATCTGGTCGTTTTGCATTGCTCTTAATCCGTTTCTTCGCATAAAACACCTCAAAGGGCTCATCGATTTAAGATATGCCTCTCTTTCTTAAAATGTGAAAAAAGCAATTTGCAAGATGTTTTTTATCTCTTATAACGAAATTTCCTATGAATTTAAAAAATGGCTCAAGGCCAAAGCCTCAAACCATTTTTTCTTTCCTTTATAAACGTTTTAAATCATTCATAAATACAAACACCATCAAAGCCATTAAAAGTACAAATCCGGCAAAATGAATCATGCCCTCAACGTTCGGATTGACTTTCTTTTTCGTGACTGCTTCAATCAATAAAAAGACCAGTCGTCCTCCATCAAGTGCCGGAAGCGGAAGCAGATTCATAACGCCTAAGTTTGCAGACAATAAAATCGCCCAGTAGAACATCTGCATCCACATTACAACTGTTCCCTCTGATTTTGCCTCTTCTACGGAACTTCCGATTGCATCTACAATTCCAACGGGACCTGACAGGTCATTAACACTAAATGTCCCTTTGATTAATAGTTTCAAACTGTCAATCGTACTTGAAATCCAATAACGGACTTCCACTGCACTGTATTTTAACACACCAAAGAAATTTGTCTTTTCCCGATACAGATTATAGACAAATCCGGTACTTACCTGTGTCCGTACCGTTGGCTGAACTGTAAATTCTTTTTCTTTTCCATCCCTCAAAACCGTAATCGTCACTGCTTTTTCTCCAAGCGGATGTTCTTCCAGATACGCCTGAAGTTCTTCTCCTGTTGAAACGTTTGTTCCATCTACTGCGGTAATCACATCTCCTGCAATCACTCCGGCTTTCATCATCGCTCCATCCACAAAGACTTCCGTAATCTCCGGTTCTCCATCCGGAACATAAGAAAAGCCTAACATATATTTCTTTTCACTTGCAGCTTTAAAGTTCAAGTCAATCTTTTTTCCATCTCTTTTTACCGTCATCTTGATATTATCCTGCTGCATCCCATAAAGAGATTCGTACAGACTGACATCTCTGCCGATAGAAATGTGTTTTCCCTGGAAATTTGTAATGATATCTCCTGCCTTTAATCCTGCTTCTTCTGCCGGAGAATTTTCTTCCACCGAAAGCACTTTTGGCGGGTCATATCCCATCACGCTGGTAATCACCAGTGCAAACACAAATGCAAGGATAAAATTAAATACCGGTCCGGCTGCAACCACACTGATTCGTCCCCAGACGGACGCGTGCCCAAAAGAACCTGGTCCATCTTCTTCTCCGTCTTCTCCTACCATCATACAGGAACCGCCAATTGGAAATAGTTTTAGAGAATAGCGGGTATTTCCTTTTACCGTCGATAAAAGACGTGGACCCATTCCAAGAGAAAATTCAGTTACCTCAATTCCATTTTTCTTAGCCAGAAGAAAATGTCCTAATTCGTGGAACACTACAATCACAGAAAAGATAATAATCGCGACGAGTATATTTAATAGCTTCGACAACTTACCATCTGCCCCCAATCTGTCTATATACATCCTGCTCTAATTCCGTAATTGTCTCTACATCCGGTCGTTCAATTACAGTATGTGTCTGCATGGTTTCTTCAATAATTGAATAAATGTCAAGAAAACGAATCTGCTTTTTCAAAAACATTCCAACCGCTTTTTCATTTGCCGCATTAAATACCGTCGGCATAGAACCGCCAATTTTCGATGCTTTGATTGCAAGTGGAAGCCCACGGAAGGTTTTCACATCAGGTTCTTCAAATGTAATTGATTTTAATGCTGCAAAATCCAGACGTTCTCCATCTAAAAAGCGACGTTCTCCGCCATATAAAGCATACTGGATTGGCAGACGCATATCTGCAGTTCCAAGCTGTGCCATAACTGCACCATCTTCAAATTCAATCATCGAATGAATCACGCTTTGTGGCTGAACGACAACCTGAATCTGCTCAATTGGAACTCCAAACAGCCATTTTGCTTCCATTACTTCTAACCCTTTATTGACCAGTGTTGCTGAATCAATCGTAATTTTCTGTCCCATTGACCAGTTTGGATGCTTTAAGGCATCTTCTACCTGTACATTTTCCAATTCTTCCCGTTTTTTTCCACGAAACGGACCACCCGAAGCAGTCACTAATAATTTATGAATCCGTCTGCTTTCTTCTCCGTTTAATGCCTGAAAAATCGCACTGTGTTCACTGTCCACCGGAAGAATCCGCACTTTACATTTTTTTGCAAGCGGTATAATCAAATGCCCTGCCGTTACCAAAGTTTCTTTGTTTGCCAGAGCAATGTCTTTTCCGGCTTCAATCCCGGCAATTGTCGGACGGATTCCAATCATTCCCACAATCGCAGTCACTAAAATATCAGACTCTTCCATCTGGGCAAGTTCCAAAAGTCCATCCATTCCACCGACTACCCTGCAGTTTGTATCTGCCACTTTGATTTTTAATTCTTGTGCTTTTTTTTCATCACCAACAGCCGCTAAAAGAGGATGAAACTGACGAATCTGTGCTTCGAGCATCTCAATATTGCTTCCGGCAGAAATCCCAACCACTTCCAAATCTTCTTTTTTGCTGATGACATCAAGCGTCTGCGTTCCTATTGAACCTGTCGAACCTAATATCGCAATTTTCTTCATGTAAGTTCAATCCTTTCTACAAAAGTATCATGGACAGAAAATAGATAAACGGTGCGGTAAAGATTACACTGTCAAACCGGTCTAAAATTCCACCATGTCCAGGAATTAATGTTCCATAATCTTTAATTTCTTTATTTCTCTTAATCGCTGATGCAGCCAAATCTCCTACCATGGAAATCAGTGCGCCCACCGCACAGATTAAGGCATACATAAGAGGCGTATGGGTAGACGTACCATTCCAATTTGAGATAACCAACGCATAAATTGCACCAAGCAGGGCTGCACCGACTACTCCGCCAACTCCGCCTTCAATCGATTTCTTCGGACTTAAAACCGGAGCCATCTTGTGTTTTCCAATCAACATTCCCACACAGTATGCACAAGTATCACTTCCCCAGGAACTTAAGAAAATGAGTCCTACCAGCCAGCCACCGCCCTCTAAGCATCTGGTCTTATAGATATAAGAAAGCATAACTGCCACATAGATAATGCCAAACATGGCTGACATAATCTGGTCTGCATGATAGGTTGGATACGTGAATACATACACAGCCATTAAGAGCACAAGTGCAAACATCAATGCCATCTGCGGGAGTTCTCCACCTTTTAATAAAGAAAGGTAATAACAAACTGCCCCGGCATAACCTGCAAGTTCCAGAAAATTAAAATTTTTCTCACGCACTTTCATCGCACGGTATAATTCCTGCATGCCAATCAAAGAAATTGCAAGCAAAGTCACATAAAGCACCGGACCTCCCGGAATAATCGTTGCAAGTGCAATGATGACCAGAATAATTCCGCTAATCAGTCTCGTCTTAAACATTTGCCGGCTCCTCCTTTACCCCACCAAAACGACGGTCTCTCTGATTGTATTTTGCAATTGCCTTTTCAAACTCTGCTTTATTAAAATCCGGCCATGCCACATCGGTAAAATAAAATTCTGTATAGGCAAGCTGCCACATTAAAAAGTTTGAAAGACGTTCTTCTCCACTGGTACGGATTAACAAATCCGGGTCAGGAAGTCCTTTCGTGTCAAGATAATCAGAAATCGTCTGTTCCGAAATTTCTTCCGGATTTAACTTTTCTGCTTTTACATCCTCTGCCATCTTCTGTACCGCTCTTTTAATCTCATCACGACTTCCATAGTTTAAAGCAATCTGAAAATACAATTCATCATACTGACTGGAATATTCCTCTAACTCTTTAATTTTTTCCTGTAAATCAGGGTCAAATGCTGTCGGATCTCCAATGACACGTACCTGCATCTTATTATCCCTTGAAATTTTAATGCATTTTTTCATATAATTACGGAACAATTTCATCAGCGCATCCACCTCTTCTTTGGATCGTTTCCAGTTTTCCGTAGAAAACGCATATACGGTTAGATATTTTACTCCCAGTTCTTTTGCAACAGAACAGATTTTTTCCAGATTTTCACAGCCTTTGACATGCCCATACGTTCTTGGCATCCCTTTCTTTTTTGCCCAGCGTCCGTTTCCATCCAGAATAATTGCCACATGATTCGGTATTACCATTTTTTCCTCCTACGCATAAAAGGGGCACAATACGTAATATGTATGTGCCCCTCTGTTTTATACAGCTTATACAGTTAAAATCTCTTTTGATTTTTCTTCTACTGCTTTGTCAATGTTTTTCACAAATTTATCTGTGAGTTTCTGGATTTTATCTTCCAGCTCTTTGATTTCATCCTCAGACACATCCTGTTTTGCCAGTTTCTTATACGCATCGTTGGCATCTCTTCTGATATTACGGACTGCAACTTTTGCAGCTTCCCCTTTTTTCTTTACATCTTTTACCAGTTCTTTTCTTCGTTCTTCTGTCAGCTCCGGTAATACCAGACGAATGATTTTTCCATCGGTATTCGGATTTAATCCTAAATCAGAAGAAAGAATTGCTTTCTGGATTTCCTTGATTAAAGATGCTTCCCAAGGCTGAATCTGAATCATTCTTGCTTCCGGTACAGTCACATTTGCTACCTGCTGAAGTGGAGTTGGTGCTCCATAATAGTCTACTGTAATTTTATCTAAGATATGCGGATTTGCACGTCCTGCACGAACTGTGGACAGTTCCTTTTCCAGACTCTCAAGAGTCTTTGTCATCTTGCTTTCATATTTTTCAATTCTTTCGTCTGCCATATTAAAAAATTCCTCCTGCTTTTTACACCAATACTTTTGTTCCTGTGAAGATTCCATGAGCAGTATTTACAATACTGTCTTTCTCATTTAAGCCAAATACCAGCATCGGCATTTTATTGTCTCTGCATAAAATAGAAGCGGTCATATCTACAACCTGTAAATTCTTTGCGATGACTTCATCAATGCTGACTTCATCATATTTCTTTGCATCCGGATTTGTTTTCGGGTCGCTGTCATAAACACCATCAATTGCTTTTGCAAGGAAGATGGTTTCTGCCTCAATTTCAATTGCACGAAGTACAGTTGCTGTATCCGTTGAGAAATACGGATGTCCGGTACCACCTGCCATAAAAACAACCATATTTTTTTCAAAATATTTGTTTGCACGGTCTTTTGAGAATAATTTTGTAAAAGAACCACATTCAAACGGAGTCAGTACATTTGTTTTCATTCCCGCAGCACGGAAAATTTCTGATACATAAATGCAGTTCATAACGGTTGCCAGCATGCCAATCTGGTCTGCTTTTGTACGGTCAATATTCTCACTGGTACGACCTCTCCAGAAGTTACCGCCTCCGATTACGATTCCAACCTGAATTCCCTCATCTACCAGAGTTTTTACCTGACGTGCCACTTCCATTACTGTTGCTTCATCAAATCCTGTTTTTTTCGGACCTGCAAGTGCTTCTCCGCTTAATTTTAATAAAATTCTCTTCATGGTTTTTCCTCTTGTATTTCCTAATTTTTTGTTTTGGCAGTCTTAAGTATTTCTTGCTTTCTTAAGTCTGCCTTTTTGCATATCCTGACCTAAGTATACCTGTAAACTTAAGCGATTTCAAGGAATTTTTCTATAAACTCTGAAACAGACTCCAGTATCCCTGGAAAAAGATATACAGTACAATCAACGGCAGAATATAATTCAGATAAAAACGGATTTTTTTCGGGAAAAAGATTCCTGCTCCCGTATTTGCTTCTTTTAAGAAATTGTCCCATCCCCATCCATAACGGGATACACAGAACATCAGATAAACTAAAGAACCAAGTGGTAATAAGTTATTACTTACTAAGAAATCCTCAAATCCCATAATATCTTTTCCAAGAATGGTAAAGTCACTCCAGATAGTCATTCCAAAGATACATGGCAGGGATAAAACAAATACTGCAATCATATTGACAAAACTTGCTTTTTTAAGTCCCCAGCCCCATAAATCCTGTGCAAATGCAATAATGTTCTGGAATACCGCAATGATTGTGGATAACGCTGCAAATGTCATAAATAAGAAGAATAATGTTCCCCAGATTCTTCCGCCTGCCATTGCATTAAATACGTTTGGCAGAGTTACAAATACCAGACCTGGTCCTTCTCCCGGGTCTACCCCAAAAGCAAAACACGCTGGGAAAATGATTAATCCCGCAACAATTGCTACAAAGGTATCCAGAATCGTAATACTGATGGCTTCTCCGGTCAGTTTTCTTTCTTTTCCAATGTAACTGCCAAAGATTGCAAGTGCACCGATTCCAAGACTTAACGTAAAGAACGCTTGACCCATCGCCGCAAATACAACTTCTGTAATGTTATATTCCGTCAATTTGTGAAAATCCGGAAGCAGATAGAATTTTAAGCCCTCTGACGCTCCATCTAAGGTACAAGAACGAACTGCTAAGACCAGCATCAGTGCCAGAAGTACTACCATCATCACTTTGGTAATCTTTTCTACACCATTTTGCAGACCAAGAGAGCAGACTAAAAATCCAATCACAACAATTAAGAGCATCCAGAAAATCATGCTGTTTTTATTTGTAGATACCTCTCCAAATACTCCGCTGATTTGTTCTGCATTTAATCCGACAAAATCACCTTTTGCCATCTTAAAGAAATACTGGAGCATCCAGCCTCCGATGGTTGTATAAAACATCATTAACAGGTAATTTCCCGCCATTCCAAAATAACGGTAAACATGCCACTTGCTTCCCTTTTTCTCAAGTACATTAAAGGAAGTGGCAATACTTTTCTGACTTGCACGTCCGACTGCAAATTCCATAACCATGATCGGCAGTCCTAAAATTGCAAGAAAGAATAAGTAAATCAGTACGAATGCCGCTCCGCCATATTTTCCCGAAATATATGGAAAACGCCATACGTTTCCAAGCCCGATTGCACATCCTGCCGAAATCAGAATAAATCCGAGTCTGGAAGAGAACTTTTCTCGTTTCATATTCAGTAAAACCTCCTACTTTTCTTTTTTGACTGAAAACAATATATTATACCATATTTCCTATTTGCTTTCAATGCTGCTGATATTTTTAATCAGTACAGAAATCGTTCCATCCGGATTTGTAATAAATTCTACTTTATCTTTATTGTTATATTCTTCCATTGGAATTTTTAATTCAATTCCGGTATCCGTCATCAGATGTTGTTTGGTAAATTTTTTCGTCGTTGTCGGATTCTGCGGTTCCACGGTTGTATTTGCAAGATTATATTTCTCTAATTTTTCTTCAACTTCTTTTCTCATATTTGGATGTTCTTTAAAAATTTTATCCATTACAACCGGAACATCAAGCACTCCCTCTTTGGAAAATTCTTCATTGATAATGCTCTTTGTCTCCATCTGGACTTCAAACTGTTCCGATTCATTATAAAATTTTTTCTGAACCTCTGATACTGCTTTACTGACAAGATTTAACCGGCTTTTTGCAGAAAGAGACGCTTTGCATTTTAAAAACAGTTTTGAAAAATAATAAGATTTAACTCCATTTACTTCATATTTCTTTTCCGTCAGACGCACATACTGCGGTGCTTCAAAATCAAGCAGGGCTGCCTCTGAAAGTTTCTGGCTCTCCCCCGGTAAAATCGCTTTTTGTTTGATAATCTCATTATTATTTCCCCATGGGTCAGAATTGGTCAGATGCGTATAAAAACTCTTATAATCCATCTTTAAAATCGCAAGATATTTTCGTTTTTCTACTTCGTATTCTGCAATGATTAAATCCGCCTGCGGAATCTCAATATTTTGATTCATAATCGTAAATAATTCTTCTGCTATCTTCTTGGAAAGGTCTATAAAGTTTTCGCTGTTCCATTCCTGAAGATAAGCATAAACGGAGGAGTCCTCTTCAAATACACATCTTCTGATGTCATCACTGGTATCTGTCTTAAAAATATGTGCCTTAATAAAATCGGCAAAATCTGAACCATAGTCTAATACTGCGTCAGAAAGGACAGGCATCCCAACGGTAGAGTCTAAGATATGTACAATGACCTGTCCGATTCTAATCTCTTCTTTATTTGCTATCATGTTTTTTCCTCTTCTTACCTCTTTTTTAATGAATCCTTATTCTTCTTATCGATTCTAAAATTTTCTCTCTGTTCGATGATTGCAGTCCGCTTTTTGGAATGATATAATGTTTTCTAAAGCTATACAAAAGTGAAGGAGTTTCTAAACTTATGAAAACAAAATCTTTAAAAAGTTCTCTGCTGTTATTTCTCGCCGCCTTTATCTGGGGCGTTGCCTTTGTCGCTCAAAGCGTCGGCATGGACTATGTCGGTCCGTTTACCTTTAATGCAGTCCGCTGTTTTATCGGTAGTCTGGTTCTGATTCCTGTTATTTTCTGGAAACAAAAACGTACCACAAAAGATGCTAACAAAGAAGCTCTGCCTGACCAGCCAAAAGATGTACTTCTTGGCGGTCTTTCCTGTGGTATTCTGCTTTTTATTGCAACGTCCTTCCAACAGATTGGAATTTTATATACCTCCGTTGGAAAAGCCGGATTTATTACTGCGCTTTACATTGTACTGGTTCCGATTCTCGGCATCTTTTTAAAGCGCAAAGTAAAATTTAAAATCTGGATTAGCGTGCTGATTGCACTTGTTGGTCTTTACCTGTTATGCATGAGCGGAAGTCTTACGCTTACTAAAGGAGATGCCCTGGTGCTTCTTTGTGCCTTGTTTTTCTCTTTTCACATTTTAGTGATTGACCATTTTTCTTCCAAAGTAAGCGGAGTCAAACTTTCCTGCATCCAGTTTTTTGTCGCCTCAGTGTTATCCGCGATTCCAATGTTTGTATTGGAAAGTCCAAAGCTCTCCAGCATCTGTTCTGCCTGGGCACCTATTTTATACGCCGGAATCCTTTCCTGCGGTGTTGCCTATACCTTACAGATTATTGGACAGAGAGATTTAAATCCAACCGTTGCTTCTTTAATTTTAAGTCTGGAATCTGTTATCTCCGTGCTTGCCGGATGGGTCATTTTACATCAGACGTTAAGCATGCGGGAATTAATCGGCTGTGTTCTTATGTTCGTTGCTATTTTATTAGCCGAACTGTAAACCTTAACATACAAACCGGACAGGAAAACCCGTCCGGTTCTTTTTTTACATATCAGAAATACCCTTTTTCATTCTTAATTTTCATTTTAATATTCAATCAATACTGGTCTGACCGGTGAGCCGTCAAGCCCTTCCATTTTCATTGGCAGAGCACTTAAGAAATACGTTCCTTGTGCCACTTTTCCCAATACTAATCCTTCTAAAATTACAATTTCAGAAGAAAGCAGGGTCTGATGCACTGCTTTTTGTGTTCCTTCGCCTCCGACTGTCTGGCTTTCCACTCCAATTAAATCCAGTCCGGCCTTGGCGCATACTTCTGCACTTTCCGGTGTCAGAAGAATTTCCCCTTTGATTAAGAGCTTCTTCGTACCATCTGCCAGCAATTCTTCCATCTCTTCTCTTCCGATTACGCCCCTGGCCTCTGCTACTTTACATTCACCCAGACATTTTTCAAGTGGAATCTGGTCAACTCCATGTTTTCCCTCACAGAAATGTTTCGGTGCATCTAAGTGTGTTCCATTATGACTTCCAAAAGAAAGAATCGTTAAATTACAATCATCCCCTTTTTTAATCTCATAAAACGGGGTCTTTGATGGAACTGGGTCTCCTGGATAAACCGGTGTGGAAAATAATTCTTTTCCAATATCATAGAATCTGGCTTTTTTACTGACACCCAGAAATTCTCCGAGTTCCTCTACCGTCTGTACTACTTTTATCGCACCTGCTAATTCTAACTCTTCTGTCCCGCCATATCCATAAGCGACTCCAATGCAGTCAAGATGAGAAGCCGTTGCACCAGCCACATCATATTTTCTATCCCCAATCATGACAACATCTTTTCGTTTTTCCGCTTCAAAAAAGCCTAATTTTTTCAGTACAATCTCAATGACATCTGATTTTGTCATTCTTGGAAGATTGACATCACTGCCTTCGATGACATCAAAATATTCGTTGAGTTCAAAATGTTCCAGTACCGCATCCACCATTCCCTGCGGTTTGGAAGAAGCAATCGCCAGTTTATAACCCTTTTTCTTTAATCTTGGCAGAAGTTCACGAATCCCCTTATACGGTTTATTCTCATAATATCCTACCACATTATAGCGTTCTCTATAATAGGCAACGCCCTGTTCTGCTTCTTCTTCCTCAATCTGACAATATTCCATCAGCTGTTCTAAAAGCGGTGGTCCGACAAAAATCTCCAGTTTTTTTAAATCTTCTGCAAGGGATTCATAGCCCATTTTTCTCAGTGCATACTGAATGGATTTTGTAATTCCCTCTCCCGATGCAGTCAATGTTCCATCTAAATCAAAAAGTAATGCCTGATACATCTCATTCCTCCAAATTTCATTTTTATACTTTCAGAATCTTTCTGTCCTCCTATTATACCTTGATACAAAAAATTTTGGAAGAAGAATTCATTACTTTGCTTTACTTTCATTGACTATTTTTTCTCTTTAAAATCCGAACTGCGTTTTACAATTTCCATGATTTCCTGATATTTTCCAGTTACATATCCATAATTATCCGGATTGTGTGGAAGCGTACAGTTACTGCAGTCTTTGATTCCATCTCTTGTAAACTGAAAGTTTCCCCCACATTTATCTCCTAATGCGTATAAAGGACAGTAACAGAACAGACAGTTAAATTTTTCCGGATGTTTCGTTTCGTGACACGGAAAAAATTCACATTCTTTATTACAGAAAAATGCATAATGCTTTCCCTCCCAATAATTTGCCACTCTCATTTTTGCCTTCTTTCTCTGCTTTTTTTGTGCAGTTTTAGTTTTATTTTTATCATACCATTTTTATTTTCCAAACTCAACTATGTCTCTCTTTTCATTGTTTGAATTTTCTGGATTCAAATTTTTTTGAAATAACTCTGGATTTTTTTGTCTTTTTATGAGACAATGATGAAGAATAAGACGTTAAATTTCTAACGCACTTGAATTAATATATTCTTGAAAGGAGTTTTAAAATGATTTATTCACACGAAGTAGAAACAATGTGTCCGGTACATCAGGGTGTAAACCACGGCGCAGCTCCAATCCCAGAAGAAGCAAAATGGGTAAAAGCAAAAGAAATCAAAGACATCTCAGGTTTTACTCATGGTATAGGCTGGTGTGCTCCTCAGCAGGGTACATGTAAATTAACATTAAATGTAAAAGATGGTATTATCCAGGAAGCTTTAGTTGAAACAATCGGATGTTCAGGTATGACTCATTCCGCAGCTATGGCATCTGAAATTTTACCAGGAAGAACAATTCTTGAAGCTCTGAACACAGACCTTGTCTGTGATGCAATTAACACAGCAATGAGAGAACTGTTCTTACAGATTGTATACGGAAGAAGCCAGAGTGCTTTCTCTGAAAATGGTCTGACAATCGGTGCTGGTCTTGAAGATTTAGGTAAAGGTCTTCGTTCTCAGGTTGGTACTATGTACGGAACTCTTGCAAAAGGACCTCGTTATCTGGAAATGACAGACGGTTATGTAACAGGTGTTGCTCTTGACGAAGACGATGAAATCATTGGATACAAATTCATCAACTTCGGTAAAATGATGGACTTCATCAAAGCTGGTGATGATGCAAATACTGCATTTGAAAAAGCTCAGGGACAGTATGGCCGTGTTGACGATGCAGTGAGAATCATCGACCCAAGAAAAGAATAATTTCTGACGACTGATTACATAATTTATTTTTATCACTGCGACTGTCATAGAAAGAATAGGAGGATAAATTAATGGCTTTATTTGAATCATATGAAAGAAGAGAGAAGCAAGTTCTTGCTGCTCTGAACAAATACGGTATCAATACCATTGAAGAAGCTGCAGAAGTAACAAAAGCTGCAGGTCTTGATGTTTACAAAATGGTAGAAGGCATTCAGCCTATCTGCTTTGAAAATGCTAAATGGGCTTACACTGTAGGCGCTGCTATCGCAATCAAAAAAGGCTGTAGAAAAGCTGCTGACGCTGCTGCTGCAATCGGCGAAGGTCTTCAGTCTTTCTGTATCCCAGGTTCTGTTGCTGACCAGCGTAAAGTAGGTCTTGGACATGGTAACTTAGGAAAAATGCTTCTGGAAGAAGATACAAAATGTTTCGCATTCTTAGCTGGTCACGAATCTTTCGCTGCTGCTGAAGGTGCTATCGGTATCGCTGAAAAAGCAAACAAAGTTCGTAAAGAGCCTCTGCGTGTTATCTTAAACGGTCTTGGAAAAGATGCTGCTCAGATTATCGCACGTATCAACGGATTTACTTATGTTGAAACAGAATACGATTACTACACAGGCGAATTAAAAGAAGTATTCAGAAAACCTTATTCTACAGGACTTCGTGCAAAAGTTAACTGCTATGGTGCAAACGATGTTCGTGAAGGTGTTGCTATCATGTGGAAAGAAGACGTTGACGTTTCTATCACAGGTAACTCCACTAACCCGACAAGATTCCAGCATCCAGTTGCAGGTACTTACAAAAAAGAACGTATCGAAGCTGGTAAAAAATACTTCTCCGTTGCTTCCGGCGGTGGTACAGGACGTACTCTTCACCCAGACAACATGGCAGCAGGTCCTGCTTCCTACGGTATGACTGATACACTTGGACGTATGCATTCTGACGCTCAGTTTGCTGGTTCTTCTTCTGTACCGGCTCACGTAGAAATGATGGGCTTAATCGGTGCTGGTAACAACCCAATGGTTGGTATGACAGTAGCTGTTGCTGTAGCTGTAGAAGAAGCTGCTAAAGCTGGTAAATTCTAAGAACTCCTTTAAAATCAAGGGTTTTAAGTCTTTTAAGAAGTGATAAAACATAGTAAAAAAGCTATTGTTTGTTTATTATTTGTTCATTACTTGTTTATCAAGACTTGTTCACCTAACAAAAAAGGTTACCACCGTGTTTCTGCGGCGATAACCTTTTTTTATTTCTATTTTCCACACATTGGAATTTTACTTGTTCATCTCTACTTATTGTTTACTTTTTCTTCTAACTGAACATAAGCATTCCATAATTTTGAAATTGTCTGTTCCTGAACCTTACAGGCTTCTCTTAAATCTTCTATCTCTTCTTTCAAACGATTATTTTCTTCTTCTAACAGTTCCATCTTCTTCTCCATCTTATCTATTTCCTCCAGATACTCAAAATACATTCCTTATTATATCTCCTGTATTACATTTTGTAAAGTATTTGTTTTTTTATTTTTTTATGTAATGATTTTCTTATTTAACTATCTGGAATGATATATGTTCTAAGTCCTTTCATTAAATCCATTGCTTTCCCATCAATAACCAAATCCGCCTTTTCGTCCGCAAAATGATCCTGGTCATTCATCAGAATAATCTTTTCTCCTTTAAAGTATCGCGCAAACATACTTCCTAATTCGGACCTCATCGAACAGCCAAGCATTAGCAGAACATCTGCATTTGAAACCTCATCGACTGCTTTTGTGAGCAGACGATTATCTACCATTTCCCCTTTTAAGTAAATTTCCGGACGGATAATTGAACCGCATTTTTCACAGTATGGAAGTCCGCTTCTCTCTCTTTCCTGCAAAACTTTCAAAGGATATTTTTTCCTGCATCTTGGACAAATATTCCGATAAATACTTCCATGGATTTCCAGTACATTTTTACACCCTGCACGTTTTGGCAGAGAGTAAATATCTCTTGTTACAATTGACTTTAAAATTCCCATCTCTTCCAGCTGACCAAGCAGTTTTAATCCCTCATTTATTCTGCCTCTTTTGCTGAGAATTTCATTTTTATAAAATTCATAAAACTGAGACGGTCTGGTGTTGTAAAACGCTGCACTAAACAATTCTTCTGGAGAATAACCATATCGACTTTCGATATCATAAGCATCCTCCGGCTCCCCGATGTTTGTGCATCCACTTTGATAACTCACCCTCATTCCGAGGAGGCATACCAGATGTTTACTTTCTTTGACGATTTCAGACGCACGCTGTAATTTTTCTTCTCGTGTCATTTTGCCCACCCCTTTCTATATGGGCTATTATACTATATTTTTAATCAGATTGGTGCACAAATTTAATGTTTAAAACACTTTTTTTCTGCTTTATTTTTCAATCTTTTTATTAAACTTTTTATTTTTTTGATTATTTTTATGTTTTTATTAATTATCTATGCAATTATACCTTTATCTTTCTTCTTTTTTCAAAAATTTTAATTTTGCCATTTATAGAAAGACGAAACTTTTTTCAATAAAGCAAAAAAGAATATCTGAACGCAGCACTTTATATAGTTCTGCCTAATCCAGATATCCTTTTTTTTACCAAATATTCATACGAACTTTTTTTCCTGCTCGTTCTAAATGTTCTTTCAGCTCATAAGTCAGCCTCAGTTTTTCACCCGAATCAATATTTAACTCTTTATAAGCCGGATTTCTCGCATTTCCAAAGAAAATATTAATCTCGGAAGAACGCTCAAACAATTCTACAGCTAATTTTGCAGCCGCATCTTTTTGTTTGGAAAGACTTATCACTGCCATACTGTCGGACAGCCATCGATTGGAATAGGCAACCAGTTGTTTTAATGTTAGATAGCCTTCTGTTACCATGTCTACCCCTTTTAACGTAGACATCGCCGGAACCGCATCGGTTTCTGACCCTTTGATCGTCACAACTTCTTCCCCGAGATAGTTTGCCACGAATTTAGCCGTTGTTCCACCACACACAATATGCTGTCCTTCTTCTCCAAAAAAGACTCTTAAGAAGTCCTCATCCTTCTCCATTTTGCTTGGAGGACCAATCATTAAATTCGTCACAAACGGCTCACAAAGCCGGATTGTAAGCACCGTAACATCATCATCCGTTTCATTCAAATTCAAATCCACACAGGCTTCCGCAATGTCAACTGCCATCCGCTGGGCACTTAAATTCGGTTTGTACTTCTGCTCACAGAATTTTTCAACCTCTTCATACCCCCAGCCTCCATCAGTTGTCTTTCCCATTCCGGCGTTAGTCACTCCATCTGACATTAAAATCAGCATATCATCTTTTTGTAAATCAAACTCTGCTTCTCGAATTTCTTTTTCGTTAATCAAATGGATTTTTTCTTCGTAGTGAAATACTTTTCCTTTGCGAAGCACAATCAGCCCTGGATTATCATAAGTAGCAAGATAAACGTGCCTTCCTGTAATCTTCATCGCAAGAAAGGTGGCATAAGCAAGCTGTCTTTCATGACACACAGGAAGTGCCTCTGCAATTGTTTTTACCGCTTCTTCCAGATGAATCTTTTTTATCATCATTGTACAAAGCATTTTTGCCGTCAATGTCGCCAAGATATTTGCTTTTACACCGCTTCCAAGCCCGTCAGAAAGCACCAGAACTGTGTCAGACCCTCTTTCTTCCATGATATAAAAGTCTCCACACAGAGATTCTTTTTTCTTATTTAAGCTGAC
>JAIIAN010000051.1 GCA_022717655.1 Bacillota bacterium
TAATTATACGGATATTTTGAAGTTTGTCAACCTACATCTTCTACTTGCCTGAATATTTTCTTTGTGCTACTATTTTCTTAGAAAATTTTTTCAAGGAGGACATTTAAAATGAGCGATGTATTAGAAAAAATGAAAACCAGAAGAAGTGTAAAAAAATATAAACCGGATATGGTTTCTCAGGACATCATTGACAAAGTTACCGAAGCCGGTCTTTATGCTGCAAACGGAATGGGACGTCAGGCAGCCATTATCATTCAGGTAACAAACAAAGAAATGCGTGACAAACTTTCTGAAATGAATCGTGAAATTGGTGGCTGGAAAGAGGGATTTGACCCATTTTATGGTGCACCGGTTGTTCTCGTTGTACTTGGACAGAAAGACTGCCCGACTCATGTCTATGACGGAAGCCTTGTTATGGGAAATTTAATGCTTGCAGCGCATGAACTCGGAGTTGGAAGCTGCTGGATTCATCGTGCTAAAGAAGAATTTGAGACAGAGTTCGGAAAAGAATTATTAAAATCTCTCGGAATCGAAGGAGAATATGAAGGAATCGGCCACTGCGTACTCGGCTATCCAGAAGGGGATTATCCAAAGACTCCTGACAGAAAAGAAAATCGAGTATTTTCTATTAAATAATTTTCAATCTAAATGGATGGTGTTTATTTTTAATGAAAGAATACGAAATTTTTATTGAAACCATGAATCCCTGCGGTGGTTCTAAATACGCCCAGCAGGAAATTATTGAGGCAGAAGCAGAAAGTCCGGAAGCCTACATCAAAGAACATGCAAAATATCCAGTGCTTGAAACAATCAAAAATGCAGATGGCGATACTGTGATTACAACTGGGGATAAAAACGGATATATTACCCGATATACTTTTACGGAATAACCCCAAAAACAGGAGGTAACGAAATGGGAAGATTTTTAAACAGTATTATTCCTTATGCTTCTTATGAAGAGACCTGCACTGATGATTACTTCGTTGATAAATCCTTACTGATAGATGAACTAATTCCCGCATTAAGCAAGAAAAACCGATTTTTATGCATTACACGTCCACGGCGTTTTGGCAAAAGTGTTATGGCAAATATGATAGGGGCTTTCTTTGGCAATGTAAAAGACGCAAAAAATATCTTTCAAAATCTTGCCATTTCCAAGAGCCCCAATTTTTCCAAACATTTAAATCAACATGATATCATCTATATTGATTTCAGCCGTTTTCCAAGAAACTGTACCAGTTACGAGCAATACATCAACCGTATTCAAGATGGAATTAATCAGGATTTATCTCTCGCTTATCCCGATTTAAATATTGATATAAACGATGCGGTCTGGGATGTTTTAATGGATATTTTCCAGGCAACTTCTGACAAATTTATCTTTATTATGGATGAATGGGATGCCGTATTCCACGCCGACTTTATTACTGAAAAGGCAAAAAGAGAGTATCTTCTTTTTCTGAAAAATCTGTTAAAAGACCAGGTTTATGTTGAACTCGCTTACATGACAGGTGTTTTACCAATTGCCAAATATTCCAGTGGTTCAGAATTAAATTGCTTTCTTGAATATGACATGGCAACTTCTATCCGTTTTAGCACTTACTTTGGTTTTTCAGATGCTGAAATTGACATTCTCTTTGAAAAATATAAGAAACTTACCGACAGCCCATGCATTACCCGAGAGGATTTAAGACAGTGGTATGATGGTTATTATACTGCCGGTGGATGCCAGATTTATAATCCTCGTTCCATTGTCTGTGCCCTGACGGATAATCAGTTAAAAAATTATTGGACGAGTTCCGGACCTTATGATGAAATTTTTTATTACATTCAACATAATATTGAAGAAGTTCGAGATGACCTTGTTCTTATGATTTCCGGAGAAGGTATCGAAACTGAAATTCAAAGTTTTGCCGCTATTTCCATGAAACTCCATACAAAATCTGAAATCTACTCTGCAATGGTTATATATGGTCTTTTAACTTACAAAGATAAAAAAGTCTATATTCCAAATAGAGAACTTATGGAGCAATTTCAAAAACTTCTTTTTACTAAAGATTCTCTTGGATACGTTTATCGGCTTGCCAAAGAATCCGAGCGTATGTTAAAGGCAACTTTAAATGGGGATACTTCTACAATGATAGAAATTCTAAAATATGCTCACGATACGGAATCTCCTATTTTTTCTTATAATAGTGAAATCGAATTATCCGCTGTCGTTAATCTGGTTTATCTTTCTGCTCGTGATAAATATCGTGTGGAACGTGAAGATAAAGCCGGAGAAGGATATGTAGATTTCATTTTTTATCCTGAACAAAAAGATTTAAGCGGAATTATTCTCGAATTAAAAGTAGACAGTTCTCCAGAAAATGCCATCGCACAAATTGAAAAAAAAGGCTATATTCTTCGCTTTAAAGGAAAACTTGGCGAAAAACCGAAATATACCGGAAAAGTCTTAGCCGTTGGAATCAGCTACAATCGAAAGACCAAATTACACTCTTGTAAAATTAAGAGTTTGGAATAAAAAATAAGCGTGAATTTGAATCGTTCAAGGTTCAAATTCACGCTTTTCCATCTCTCCTATCATTTTTAATACATTAATTTCAAAAGATGAAATCTCATTAATTATGATTCTCTATTTTTCCACTTCACTTTCCTGCTCTATTTCTTGTTGCTCAATTTTCTCTGGTTGTAAATCAGAAGAATCTATCTCTCTTCTATCTTCTGCTATATTTGTTTCTGGTTGAATTTCTTCTAAAGTTTCCTGTTCTTCTGTTTCTGGTTTTTTAATTACTTCTGAAGAATCTTGCAACATTTCTTCTTCCTGTTGTGTATTATCTGGAATAATTTCCTGAACCGCTGATTGTTTTTCCTCACTGCCTAAATCCTGTGATTCCATTATTTTATTTTTATTTCCATCATATATTGAAAACATAATTTCAGGCTTAAATTTTACAGATGTTTCTATATCCAGATACATATCATCTTTTGTATACATATAAACAGTACGCCCTCCAAAGTCAAAATACTTTTTCTCCTTTAATTTCCATCCCTTCTGAATCAAAACTCTATTAGATTCTGTCATACTTTGCCCTATGTAAACGCCACAAATACTATATTTTAAAGAACTTGTTAACAAATAAGCAACTCTTGTGCAATTCTCGCATTGACCACATTCGATTTCACTTTATCATTTCTTACAAATTTGCTATAATTAGCTTCGTGAAGCAACTATTAGTAGATTTATTTTAAGAAAGGATTTTTTATAAAATGGAACAATTTTTAGCAGGATTTGAAGCATTAAAAGATAACATCCTGGATGCAATTATTGAACAGCAGGCGAAACTCGGCTACCGAAAAGAGCCAATCCGCCTTTATTATCCCCTCAGTTCTCTAAACCATTTTTTCAATACAACTGTAGATTCGGAAGAGCTTCAGCGGATGCTTTCTGAATTTCCGGTCTATACCAAAGAACAGTGCGGCACAATTTCCGCCACCCATAAAAACGACCGTTTCTGCTTTACTGTCTCAGAAGAAGTTTCCGAATATGTTCACAATAATAAAGCTCAAAATACGTTTATCATTGATTTAATTCACCTTTTGTCAAAGCATGGAGCGAAACTTGAAGATGTCATTGAACACTTTAAATCACAGCAAAAAGAATACGTTGTTGAACCGGTAGACAACGGTGAATTTGACATTTTCATTCGTTTTGTAAATGATAAAGACCGCTATTATTATTGCTTTAAAGATGAAGGATGCCATATTATTTATCATCGTTTCCTACCGGAAGATTATGCAGATTTTGACTTTTAATACACTCAAAGAACAGGAGAATGTGCCAAGGCACATTCTCCCATTCTTTAGGCATCTATCTGATTTAATAAGTTCACCATTTCAATTGCAGAAAGTGCACAGTCATATCCTTTATTTCCTGCTTTGCTTCCGGCTCTTGCAATCGCCTGTTCAATATTTTCTGTCGTTACTACACCAAATAACACCGGAACTCCTGTCTGTAATCCGACTGTTGCAATTCCTTTTGAAACTTCATTGCACACATAATCATAATGGCTGGTATCACCTCGAATGACTGCACCGACACAGATAACCGCATCATACTTTCCGGATTTTGCAAGACGCTCTGCCACAAGCGGAATTTCAAATGCTCCCGGTACCCATGCAGCTGTAATGTTTTCTTCTTCTACTCCATGTCTTACCAGTCCGTCTACCGCTCCGCCAAGCAGTTTATTTACAATAATTTCATTAAAACGAGCTGCTACAATTGCTGCTTTCATTCCTTTTTTGGCTACTACTTTTCCTTCTAATACATTGATTTCTTTCATGATTTTTTCTCCTTTTTGTATGCTTATGATTTTATTGTTTTCCAGCTAAATTAATTTAAAATGTTTTGAAACACATGTCCCATGCGGATTTTTTTGGTTTCCATATAGCGTCTGTCATACTGCTGTGTTGGAATTTCAATTGGCACTCTCTTATTGATTTCAAGTCCAAGTCCGCTCAATCCGTAAATCTTTGTTGGATTATTGGTTAATAATCGCATGGATTTAACTCCAAGCTCTTTTAAAATCTGTGCTCCAACCCAGTATTCTCTCAAATCCGGTGCAAAGCCAAGTTTAATATTCGCATCTACCGTATCATATCCTTGTTCTTGTAATTCATAAGCTTTTAATTTATTAATCAGACCAATTCCACGACCTTCCTGACGCATATATAATACAATTCCGCGACCTTCAGCTTCTATCATCTGCATTGCTTTTTGGAGCTGAGGTCCACAATCACATCTAAGAGAGCCAAACGCATCACCGGTCAGACATTCGGAATGAATCCGGCAAAGCACATCTTCTCCATCCCCGATGTCACCTTTTACCAATGCAACATGGTGCTCCTTTGTGATATCATTTACATAACCGTAAATTTTGAAATGTCCATATCGGTTCGGAAAATCCGCACACGCTTCTCTTAACACATGTTTTTCGTGAATTCGGCAGTAATCCTGAATTGCCTGAATCGTAATAAATTTTAATTCAAACTTTTTGGCAAGCTCCCAAAGTTCACTTGTGCGCATCATCGTTCCATCTTCTCTCATAATTTCACAACACACACCGCATTGTTTTAACCCTGCAAGACGCATCAAATCTACAGTTGCTTCTGTATGTCCATTTCTCACCAGCACACCGCCGTTTTTCGCAATCAGCGGAAATACATGCCCCGGCTTTCTGAAATCCTCTGGCGAAACGTTCTCATCCACACACATCCGCATGGTAAGTCCACGCTCTGCTGCGGAAATGCCTGTTGTCGTATCTTTATAGTCAATTGAAACCGTAAATGCAGTCTCATGATTGTCGGTATTTTTTGTTACCATCGGTACAAATCCAAGTTTTTCTGCAAGTTCTACACTCATCGGAGTACAAATAAGTCCCTTTGCATAACTCGCCATAAAATTAATATTTTCCTGTGTTGCAAACTCGGCTGCGCAAATCATATCACCTTCGTTTTCTCGATTTTCATCATCCGTAACAAGCACAATTTTCCCTTGTTTTAAGTCTTCTAACGCTTCTTCCACTGTGTTGTATTCATGTTCCATTTCCGTTTTCCTCCCTGTCAGATTCCGTATTTTTCTAAAAATTCCATTGTCAAATTTGAGGATGACTCTGTTTTTTTCTCTTCTGTTTCTTTAAAATTCAATAGCCGTTCCACATATTTTCCAATCACATCGTTTTCAATGTTGATACAGCTTCCTGCCGTTTTATCAGCTAATGTCGTTTCCTGTCTGGTATGTGGAATTACCGAAACTTTAAATGTTACATCATTTACTTCTGCTACTGTAAGACTGACTCCATCAAGACACACCGAGCCTTTTTCCACGATAAATTTTAGAATCGGCGCATCTGCTTTTATTGTAAACCAGACTGCATTTTCTTCCGGCAATATCTCTGTAATCACACCACAGCCATCTACATGCCCCGACACAATATGTCCTCCAAACCTTCCATTTGCTGACATCGCCCTCTCCAGATTTACTCTTGCACCTGTTTTTGCTTCTTTTAAACTGCTTCGCCTTACGGTTTCTGCCATAACATCAGCTGTAAAAAAACCATTTCCAAGAGTAGTCACAGTCAGACAGATTCCATTGACGGCAATGCTGTCTCCGATTTTTGTGCCTTCCAACACTTTTTTTGCCTGTATTTTTATACTTCCGGATGAGCCGGAAATACTTAATTTTTGTATGATACCTGTTTCTTCTACGATTCCTGTAAACAATTCAGAACCTCCTTCCGGTAAGTAAGCTGTACGTCCTCTCCAATTTTTCTGACATCCTGCAGATAAAATTCTTTTGCGTCTTTTACCTCACAGATTCCACATCCTTCTACAGGAGAAGGTGCTCCTTTTCCTCCGAAAATCTTTGGTGCAAGAAATACGTTCACTTCATTTACCAGATTTTCTCTCAGCATACTCTCATTTAATGTCCCTCCGCCTTCCAATAAAATACTGTCGATGTTCTGTTCGCCAAGTATTTCCATCAACTTTGCCAAATCCACTTTTGCCTCTTCTTTTGGCAGTTCTTTTTGCGGTACTTCAAGTACTTGTATGCCTAATTTTTCTAAGTTTTCTTTCTTCTCTTTTTCGGCATAAGCGCAGGCTATCATGGTTGGATATTCTTCTGCACTTTGACAAATCTTGCTTTCTAAAGGAATCTGAAGTCTGCTGTCACAGATAATTCGTATCGGACTTTTCTTTCCTTCGATTCTTGTATTTAACATCGGATCATCTTTTAAAACTGTTCCGATTCCTGCCATAACTGCAATGTATTGATGCCTCATTTCATGTACGATTTTTCTCGATTGTTCGGAAGTAATCCATTTTGATTTTCCGGTTTTTGTTGCGATTTTTCCGTCCATCGTCATTGCATATTTCATCACAATATAAGGTCTTTTCGTCTGAATAAAATGAAAGAATACCGGATTTAACGCATCACATTCTTCTCTCATAAAATCCTCTTCTACCTCAATTCCCTGCGTTCTTAAAAACCGGACTCCTTTTCCTGCAACCAAAGGATTCGGGTCTCTTGAACCAATTACTACTCTTTTGATTCCAGCTTCTACAATTGCTCTGGTACAAGGCGGCTGTTTTCCATAATGACAGCATGGTTCAAGTGTTACATATATCGTTGCACCTTCTGCTGATTCTTTTAAATGTTTGATTGCATTGCGCTCTGCATGCAGTTCTCCGTATTTTTCATGATATCCTTCCCCAATGACACGTCCATCTTTTACAATAACAGCGCCCACCAGCGGGTTGGGACTTGTCCATCCAACCCCTTGCTTTGCCAGTTCAATGGCTCTTAGCATATAGTCTTTTTTCTGCATTTTCTTTCTCCTAATCGAAAAAAATCCCTGCAAATAAAAAGTTTATCTACAGGGATTTCTCATCTTCTTTACTATATATGAAACAAAAAGACTCTGAAACGGAAATCCATTTCAGAGCCTGATATACATGATTTTTGACTTTTTCAATCAGTCATTCATTTTCTCTTCTTCCATCCAGACTTTACTGTCGGTATCGGAATTTCACCGAATCATGCCTTCCAAGTTTCTATTTTTCAGGCTCGCAGACTATCACTGCCGGTAGGGAATTTCGCCCTGCCCTGAAGATTTTTCTTATTTACTTGACTAAAATTATAGTACAACAATTTAAATTTGTAAAGTGCAAATTTTAAATTTCTTCCAGCACAATTTCAAAAGAGACATCATCTCCAACCGCTCTTTGAAGCAAAACTCCTCCACTCATCAAAGCAGCACCGGTGTACACTTCTTCTGTTCCGGCAATCTTATAATTTTTCTTAGCTTCTAAGCCCATCAAACGCAGAGTCTTTCTTAATACATTTGGTTTTGCGCGGAACAATACTCCCTGAACCAATATGGTTTTCTTATCTTCAGATATCCAGGACCATGCTGACATCCCATCCTCAAATGGATTTGCCAGACGATAATAATCACCATTATAAATCAAACTTTGATATTCTTTATAATGGATAACCTGTTTTGCAACAACTGATTTTTCTTCTTCAGAAAGCTGATTTAAGTCTAATTCATATCCAAAACTTCCTGCCATTGCAACCACGCCTCTGGTTTCAATCGAGGTGATTCGTCCTGTCTGATGATTCGGCACTGCTGAAACATGAGAACCTACTGTTGAAGTTGGATAGAAGAAACTTGTACCATACTGGATAAAGGTTCTTTCATGTGCATCGGTGTCATCACTGCACCAAATCTGTGGGCAGTAATACATCATTCCGGCATCAAATCTTCCGCCTCCGCCACTGCATCCTTCGAACAATACATCCGGAAATTCTGATGTCAGCTTTTCAAGCAATTCATACAGTCCCAACACATATCTGTGTGGCATTTCCATCTGGCGTCCTCTGGAAAGTGTAGCCGTATACCAGTCACTGATGCTGCGGTTCATATCCCATTTTACATACTCCACATGATTTTCTCTTAAAATCGCACTCATTACGCCATAAAGATAATCCACTACTTCTGGATTTGCCATATCTAATACCAATTGATAACGGCTTCTCATCGGTTTTCTTCCCGGAATCTGAATCGCCCAGTCTGGATGACTACGGTACAAATCACTGTCCTCAGATACCATTTCCGGTTCAAACCAAAGTCCGAATTTCATACCCATCGCATTGATTTTCTCAACCAGGGATTTTAATCCTCCATTTAATTTCTTTTCATTGACAAACCAGTCTCCAAGTCCGGAACAATCATCGTCTCTCTTTCCAAACCAGCCATCATCAAGCACCATCATATCGATTCCAAGCTTAGAAGCCTGTCTTGCAATATTTAAGATCTTTTCTTCGTTAAAATCAAAGTAAGTTGCCTCCCAGTTATTAATCAAAACCGGACGACTGCTTAACTGGTATGTTCCACGGCAGACATGATTTCGGATGATGTGATGGAAATTCTGAGATAATTTTGCAAGCCCTGTTGTAGAACAAGATAAAATCACTTCCGGTGTGTAGAACGCTTCTCCGGCTTCTAAGGTCCATTCAAATGTGTCTGGGTGGATTCCCATAACCAGACGGACCTGTTCTAACTGGTCTTTTTCCACCTGTGCCTGAAATCCTCCACTGTACATCAATGCAGCTCCGATGCAGTGACCACTTGTCTCTGTACAGTCTTTTTCACAAAGCAGGACGGCCGGATTCTGATGATGACTGGAAGTTCCCCTGCTGCTGCTGCTCTCTGAAATTCCGTGTAAAACAGGAACTCGTTCTGCCTGTCTTTCCATAGTGTGTCTGCCATAAAAATGCATCCATTCCCAGTCTCCATACGGAATATCCAGACACATACTATGCACTTTATTAATTACAATCGGTGTTTTCCCTGAATTTTTTACCACAACACTTCTTGTAATCACGTCTTCTTTTTCAAATACACCATACTTCAAAATCACTTCTGCTTCCGTTGCAGTATCTTTCAAAGTAATTTCTAATGTTTCTGCTTCGTCTTCTTTTGCATACACTGCCGGAAGCCCTGGAATCTCATATTTTCCTTTTTTAATCTGATATTCCCTGACTCTTAAGTCCAAAGCATTACTTCCATCTTCATGAGTAACAGAAATTGCAGAGATTCGAAAATCTCCAACTCCGCTGGTGCTGTATTCCTGTGGCAGAGTATTTAAAGAATAGGTTCTTTCATTTTCTGCTTCATAGATATTCCCAGAAAATCCTGCGTCCGGATAATCCAGAAGATAATCCATACAATCATCTGTTTTTTCTCCATACCAGAGATGATTGAGTACTCCGAAACGGTCCACCTTCATCTGATAAAGTGTGTTTTTTGTTTCCAGGTTAAAAATTTTGTCCTTTACTGTAATTGCCATACGTTTTCCTCCTAAGCAAGATTTTTGTTTTCACTGTTTACTCTCGTATCTTACTTTCTATTTTAACCTTTTACAGCTCCATTTGCCACCCCATTTAAGATTTGTTTCTGACATAATAAGTAGAAAATCAGAATCGGAATTAATGCAAGAATGTAGGATGCAAATGCAAGATTATAATTCGTACCAAACTGGGTCTGGAAATTCAGCTGTGCCAGTGGCAGAGTATTTTTCCCGGTTCCTGACATAATAACAAGTGGAGTCATTACGTCATTCCAGGTTCCAAGTGCCGTTAAAATCGCAACGGTCGCATGCATTGGAGACATCATTGGGAATATAATTTTCCAGAATGTCTGCCAGGTAGTTGCCCCATCGATAGAAGCAGCTTCTTCCAGCGTTTCCGGTATATTTTTTAAATATCCTGTGTATAATAAAATATTCATCGGCATATAGAAAACCAGATAAAGAAGTATGACACCTAAACGGTTTCCAAGTCCCATCTGTGCAGTCTGTTTTACAAGAGGCATCATTAAGATTGCAAATGGAACAAACATACCGCTGACAATGTAAAGATATATAAATCGAAAGGCCTTTTTATGTGCCATACTTCTCCCAATAACGTAACCTGCAATAGAATGAACTAAAATTGCAAGTCCAATTGTCACAAGTGTAATGAGTAAACTATTTCCCAGAGAGTTCCAGAAATCTGTTACTCTCATTGCTTCTTTGAAATTATCCAGACTCCAGCTTGATGGGAATGCCAGCGCACCTGCCACATCATTTGTCATTTCACTTGGCTTTTTAAACGCAATAATCACTGCCATGTACATTGGAAAAAATACTGTAACGGTTCCCAAAATCAGGATAGCTGTCAAAATACGATTTACTTTTCCTGTTTTTTTCATTATAACTGCTCCTCCTTCTTATTTAAGACTGTCATCTGGAATACAGAAATTGCAACAATCACAACAAAAAATAACACTGCATTTGCACTCTGGAATCCAAACTGTCCGCCATCCATACCATTTTTGTAAATCAAATAAGAAATAGATTCCGTACTCTGTGCCGGACCGCCTTTTGTTAAAGACATAATCTGGTCAAATACCATTAACAGGTTCTTTGTACTAAGCACCAAATTGATAGTTACAAACGGAATCACAAGCGGAAGGGTTACACTGAAAAACTCTTTCCATTTGCTTGCACCATCTAACATAGATGCCTCATAAACTTCCTGTGGAACAGTCTGAAGCCCTGAAATGTAGATAATCGTATTCATCGCAACTGCCTGCCATACACCAACAACCAGCACACCAATCCATGCATTTTTTTCACTTGCCAAAATACTGTTTTGAAGCCATCCAATATGAAGACTGGTTCCAATTCCCGGAAGGATGTAAGTAAAAATAAAGCTGAAAATATAACCGATTACCAGTCCGCCTAAAATATTCGGAACAAAATAAATTCCTCTTAAGGCACTTTTAAATCGAATTTTGCTGTTTAATCCCAGTGCTAATATCAGACTTAAAAAATTTACCAGTATTGTTCCAACAATTGCATATTTAAAAGTGAACAGATAACTTTTTCCAACACGTGCATCGGTAAATAAATCTACATAGTTGCGAAGTCCTACATATTCATAAGTTCCATATCCTTTATAATTAGTAAAACTGTAGATAAAACCTTTTATCATAGGCAAAGTATTAAAGGTAAAGAATAAAATCAAAACCGGAATAATAATTGCCCAGAATGTTTTATCTTTGTTTGTCATTTTCTTCTTCATAACAGTCTGTCAAACTCCTCTCTTATTTCTGTTTTTCCTGATAGTCCTGCATTTTCCGAATTAAATCACGGTTATATCTCTGCCAGTCTGTATCAAAACGTTTCAAGAAAGTATCTAATGCATTTTTGCTGTCATCCAACAAGTAAGTCTGCACCATTGCATCGACACTCATTTCACTCGGATAATGATGGTCATGAAAATCTGACATTCTTCCTTCTTCGATATAACTTCTCATATCTTCCAGTTCCGGTGCCAGTTCAAAATCACCTTCTTTACATGCAATTCCCCCCTGGTCATCTAAGTAAATCTGAATGGTTTCATCTTCATATAAAAATCTTAATACTTCATAAGCAGCTTCTTTATTTTTGCTTTCTTTCAAAACAGAAAACTGTAAATCAATTCCGGAGTTTAACACATTGTCTGCTTCAGAATCATTTGCCGGAAATGTAAAAGAACCAATATTCATATCCGGATTTACTGATTTAATCTGTGGAATCGCATAGCTTCCAATCGGATACATAGCGGCTTCTCCTCTTGCAAACGCAGTACATGCATCATTATATCCATAAGCATAAGGATTTGGCTCGGCATAAGAAACCAGTTCTTTGATTTTTTCTGCTGTCTCTCTGTATGCATCCGAAAAAGTTGCCTCTCCTTTGTTAACCTGACTGCAGATATCAGAATCTGTCAGTCCAACTGCCAGCGCATTCCACGGTGCCATGCAGGTCCAGGTATCTTTAAATCCTAAATATAATGGCTGTACGCCACTTGCTGAAATTGTCTCACATAAAGTTGTAAACTCACTCCATGTGGTTGGGATTTCCCATCCATTTTCTTCAAACATCTCTTTATTGTATAAAATACCTGCTGCATTTGCCGCATAAGGAAGCGCATAATTTCCTTCCGTTGGAATTAATTTCAATTCTTCTTCCATATCCAGATAAGCCTGCTTCGTTTCTTTTAGTACATCCAGGTCAGATAAATCCTCAAACAATCCTGCATCTAAAAAATTAGAATAGTTCATATCTCCACCAATTCCCACGATATCCGGATAATCTTCACGAATAAATCTGGTTTTTAAAATTGTAACCGCTTCATTTGGTGATTCAATTGTTAAGTGAATATCATCATGCGTTTCATTAAACCGTTCTTCAATTTTTTCAAAGGCTGCCACTGCCTCTGGCTTATAAGAAATCATCTCGACTTCTGTTTTTCCATCGGACGTTTTATTTCCACATCCGCTAAGACCGACTGCGCCAAGCAATATGCCGCCAAGTACAATAAGCCCTCTTGCCATTTTTTTCTTTGCCATTCTGGCTCTCCTCCCTGTTCTTCTCTTTTTTCTTCTTTTATTTTAACATAGCAATATGCTACCTATGAATCGCCCGATTCTGCTATTTTTATACCCAAATGATAGATTTTCTGTTATAATAAAAAAAGCAATATCGCATTTTGATATATATTAAAAAGGAGCATCTTTTTTATGAGTACCGTATCATTTTCTATCTTTCCAAATGACAATTTTATTGACCTGTGCCTTTACCAGTATGGAAAAGAACAATGCGACCCCGGACATTCTTTTGGACCCGCTACACGAAATCACTATCTCTTTCATTATGTTCTCTCTGGCACAGGCACGCTTATGGCTGATAATTCAAAGGGAATCACACAGACTTATTCCGTGAAAAGCGGTCAGGGATTTCTGATTTTTCCAGGGCAGATCACCACTTATTTTGCAGACCAGGAGCACCCCTGGAAATATATCTGGCTGGAATTTGATGGACTAAAAGTAAAAGAAGCCCTTCAGACAACTTTTCTTTCTTTAGAACATCCTGTTTATCGTGCGAATTCAAAAGAGCTTCGGGAAATCTTAAAAAATGAAATGCTCTATATTGTGGAACACTGCACGGCATCCAAATTCCATTTAATTGGACATCTTTATCTCTTCCTTGACGCACTGACTCAGTCCACTCATTCTGATGTACTGACTTCCAGCAGTAAAATGAGTGATTATTATATTAAAGAGGCCATTCATTATATCGAGCAAAACTTTCAAAATGACATCAGCATTGAAGAAATCGCCGGGGTCTGTGGAATCAATCGAAGTTATTTTGGAAAAATTTTCAGGAAATCCATTGGAAAATCACCTCAGGAATTTTTGATGAATTACCGAATGATAAAAGCAACGGAGCTTTTAAGCCTGACTTCTCTTTCTATTTCAGAAATCAGTCAGGCTGTCGGATATGATAATCCGCTTCACTTTTCCAGAGCATTTAAAAATGTTTATGGAATTTCTCCAAGAACCTGGAGAAAAGAAAATAAGTAAAAAAACGTGGCAAAGTCTCATCTATTCAGACTCTGCCACATTTTTTTATTGATGCGCTGTCTTTGTGATAATAGAATAATATTCCGGTCTTCTATCCCGAAACAGTCCCCATTCAAGCCGTTTTGCCGAAAGCTCATCAAGGTCATATTCTTTCTCTAAAATTTCTTCTTTGTCCCTTGATGCACTTTTAAGAAGTTCTCCTGTTTCATCTGTCAAAAAAGAAGAGCCATAAAAGGTTAAGGAAGAGGTCTGTCCTCCATTCTCTTCACTTGGTTCTACCGTTTCCAGACCAATTCGATTTGCAGCAATCACCGGCATAAGATTTGCGGCTGAATGTCCCTGCATACACCTTCTCCAATGCGGCATGCTGTCACATTCCAAAATCGGTTCCGAACCAATTGCCGTCGGATAAAATAAAAGTTCTGCGCCTAAAAGTGCCATGCTTCTTGCAGTTTCCGGAAACCACTGGTCCCAGCAGATTCCAATTCCAATTGTTCCAAATCTGGTTTGAAAGACACGAAATCCGGTATCTCCAGGTGTAAAATAAAATTTTTCCTGATAATAATGGTCATCCGGAATGTGAGTCTTCCGGTAAACACCAAGAATCGTCCCATCGGCATCAATACACGCAATGGAATTGTACAGATTATTGACTTCTTTTTCATAAAAACTGATTGGAAGCACAACTCCTAATTCTTTCGCCAGACGCTGTCCCATCAGAACCGCTTCGTTTTCCTCTAACGGTTTAGCATAATGATAAAAATCATAACGACGCTGTTGGCAAAAATATTCTCTTTCAAACAGCTCTGGAAGCAAAATTATATTTGCTCCGTCTCCTGCTGCCTTTCGTATCATTTCTTCTGCTTTTTTTCTGTTTTCTTCTGGATTTTTACTACACTGCATCTGAATTGCAGCCACTTTCACCTGTCTCATTCTTCTACTCTCTTTCTTCCCGCCGGAATCTGCTGTGTAATACAATGAATATTGCCACCACCCGTCAAAATATCTCTCGCATCTACTGCAACGATTTCTCTTTCCGGGCAAAGTTTTTTCATTATTTCCTGTGCACGAACATCACTTTCTTTGTTTTCGCCTCCAAATGCCGGCATCACAACTGCTCCATTGGAAAAATAAAAATTCACATAAGAAGCCGCCAGACGTTCCCCTTCCTCTCTGGTATCTTCTCCTTCTTCAAAACAATATCCTTCCAGTTCTTCTTTTGTGACACAAATCGGAACATCTGGGATCGGCAGCTTATGAATGACCAGTTTTCTTCCCTTTGCATCACATTCGGATTCCAGATAGTTAAGACATGCTTTTGACAAGACATACTGTGGGTCATCTTCATTATCTGTCCAGGCAAGGACTACCTCTCCCGGCTTTAAAAATGCGCATACATTGTCCACATGCTCATTGGTTTCATCCAGATAAATCCCTCTTGGAAGCCATAAGATTTTCTCTGCTCCAAGATAAGATTTCAACTTTTCTTCAATCTGCTTTTTACTCAATTCCGGATTTCTTCCTTTGCTTAACAGACAGCTCGCCGTAACCAAAATTGTCCCTTCTCCATCCGAATGAATTGAACCGCCTTCCAGCACAAAAGGAGCTGCGTCATAACAGTCATACTCCTGCCAATTAGAGAACCATTTTGCAAATGCATTATCGAGTTTCCACGAAGCATAAAGTCCATCCACTTCGCCTCCCCAGGCATTAAATTCCCAGTTCACCGCACGAACCCTTCTCTCATTTGCTTTGTCTGATACCACAAAAGTAGGACCGATATCTCTTGCCCATGCATCATCTGTTTTAGCTTCAAACACAATAACCGGATACGGAATCTGCTTTCTTTTTAATTTGTTTGCAAAGTTCATTGCTTCTGCCACGTCTTCTTTTCTTGCAGCTAAAAAGACTGCTTCACTCCTTGCAATTGCCTCTATGACCGCTGCAAACGCTTTTTTTGCTTCTCTTGCCTCGTTTCGCCAGGAACCCGGTCTGCTGGGCCATATCAGAATGCAGCCTCTATGTGCTTCAAATTCTCCAGGCATAAAAAATCCATCTTGTTTTGGTGTGTGCATCTTAATCTCTCCGTTTTTTTCTTTTCAAGACTGCCTCGAAATTTTTCACGATAAACGTCCCTTAAAATCTTCATAAGAAAATGTTTTTACAAGTTCCACTTCTCCATTTTCTTTTTTTAATGCAATTGCAGGGAGCGGCATCCCATTAAAAGTATTATTTTTTACCATTGAGTAGATTGCCATATCTTCAAAAACCAAACGGTCTCCTACCTGAATCGGTTTTTCAAAGCTATAATCTCCAATCACATCACCTGCCAGACAAGTCATTGAAGAAAGGCGATAGGTATAAGGTTTTTCACCCGGCTGATATCCATTTTGAAGTGGCGGGCGATAAGGCATCTCTAACACATCCGGCATATGGCAGGCTGCAGAAGCATCTAAAATCAAAATCTGTATTTCATTTTTTACAATATCCATCACTTCCGTCACAAGATAACCTGCATTTAAAGCAACCGCTTCTCCCGGTTCCAAATATACTTCTACTTCATATTTTTCTTTTATCGAGCCAATCAGTTTTTTCAAATTGTCAATCTGATAATCCGATCTGGTAATATGATGTCCACCACCTAAATTCAACCACTTCATCTGTTTTAAATAGCAGCCAAATTTTTCTGCATTTGGGTA